>NZ_JBVVQX010000003.1:0-102457 GCF_055811675.1 Mesorhizobium sp. WSM4808 | reverse complement strand
TTAACCCGGGGGGCGCGCCCCAACCCCAAACCATTCTGCGCCACAACCCGGGGGGGGGGCCCCCCCCGCGCGGGTTGGTCAAAATATAAAAAAACACGGGCCCCCCCCGGGGGGGGGCCCCCTTTCTGTTCGAATAGAAGGATTCTAGAACAGGCCTTCGATCTGGCCCATCTCGTTGAGGAAGATCTTTTCCGAGGACGGCGCCCTCGGTAGGCCGGGCATGGTCATGACCTCGCCGCAGATGATGACGACGAAGCCCGCACCTGCCGAAAGCCTGACCTCGCGCACCGGCACCGTGTGGCCGGTCGGCGCGCCGCGCAGGTTCGGGTCGGTCGAGAACGAGTACTGCGTCTTGGCCATGCACACCGGCAGGTGGCCGTAGCCGGCGTCTTCCCAGGCCTTGAGCTGGTCGCGCACCGACTTGTCGGCGATCGCTTCCGAGCCGCGATAGATACGCTGGACGATGGTGTTGATCTTCTCGAACAGCGGCATCGCATCGGGATAGAGCGGCGCGAACTGCGAAGCACCGGATTCGGCCAGTGCCACCACCTTGTTGGCGAGATCCTCGATGCCGGCCGAGCCGTGCGCCCAGTGCTTGCACAGGATCGCCTCTTCGCCCATCGAGGCGACATAGTCCTTCATCGCCTGGATCTCGGCGTCGGTGTCGGAGTAGAAGTGGTTGATCGCGACCACCGCCGGCACGCCGAACTGGCGGATATTCTCGATGTGCCGGCCGAGGTTGGCGCAGCCCTTCTTCACCGCCTCGACGTTTTCCTTGCCGAGGTCTTCCTTCTTGACGCCGCCATTCATTTTCATGGCGCGCACGGTGGCGACAATGACGGCCGCCGCCGGCTTGAGGCCTGCCTTGCGGCACTTGATGTCGAAGAACTTTTCAGCACCGAGGTCGGCGCCGAAGCCGGCTTCGGTGACGACGTAGTCGGCGAGCTTGAGCGCCGTCGTGGTGGCGACGACCGAGTTGCAGCCATGCGCGATGTTGGCGAACGGGCCGCCATGCACGAAGGCCGGGTTGTTCTCCAGCGTCTGCACCAGGTTAGGCTGCATGGCGTCCTTGAGCAACACGGCCATGGCGCCGTCGGCCTTGAGGTCGCGGGCATAGACGGCCGACTTGTCGCGGCGATAGGCGACGATGATGTCGCCGAGGCGCTTTTCCAGGTCCTTCAGGTCGGTCGACAGGCACAGGATAGCCATCACTTCCGAAGCAACGGTGATGTCGAAGCCGCCCTCGCGCGGGAAACCGTTGGCGACGCCGCCGAGCGAGCAGATGATCTCGCGCAGCGCCCGATCGTTCATGTCCATGACGCGGCGCCAGACGACGCGGCGGGTGTCGATGCCGAGCTCATTGCCCCAGTAGATGTGGTTGTCGATCAGTGCGGAAAGCAGATTGTGCGCCGTGGTGATGGCATGGAAGTCGCCGGTGAAGTGAAGGTTCATGTCCTCCATCGGCACGACCTGCGCGTAGCCGCCGCCGGCAGCGCCGCCCTTGACGCCGAAATTCGGGCCTAGCGAGGCCTCGCGGATGCAGACGATCGCCTTCTTGCCGATGCGGTTCAGGCCGTCGCCAAGGCCAACCGTAGTCGTGGTCTTGCCTTCGCCGGCCGGCGTCGGGTTGATGGCGGTTACGAGGATCAGCTTGCCGTCCTTGTTGCCCTTCACCGACTTGATGAATTCGGCTGATATCTTGGCCTTGTCGTGGCCGTAGGGCAGCAGGTGTTCGGTCGGAATGCCGATCTTCTGGCCGATCTCCTGGATCTGCTTTTTCCTGGCGCCGCGCGCGATCTCGATGTCGGACTTCACTTCGGCCATGACGGCTTTCCTCTGGATTGAACGGTGGAGGGGACGGGTTTGATCTTACTGGCAAGCAGGTTGGAACCGGGCGCGGGCATGTTCTAACCCTGTCGCTGCCGCGGCGTCAACTTGTATGCAACTATGTTTCCTCTAGAGAAAATCCTCTGCGGGCCGGCCGACCTGGCGTCGGTTTTTCCTGGCTCCGTTTCCGCGCCGTATAGAAGCCAGAGGATGCGTCGTTCCGCCGTCTCAAAACAGCCGCACAATGCACGGAATGCGACAGAGGCGACGGCGCAAATTCGCCATCGCCTGGTCCCTAATGGAACAGCGTTACTGCGTCAGCACGTTGCTGATTTCGACCATGTTGGAGCGCACCCTGAGCACATAGAAGCCCATCGTCGTCAGGTGCGTCGGCAGCAGCCATCCATCCTCGCGGCCATTGGCGATGATGAAGGGCTGGATGCGCAGCGCCGAGACGAACTGCGCGTCCATCGTGTCCCACAGGCTCTGCAGATGCTTTTCCTTGATGACGTCCTCGAAGTCGGCCTGGGCGCCCTTCATCAGGCCGTAATAGGCGTAGAGTTGGCCGTAGGCGAACCAGTAACGATCGTCAGCGCGGAAATCGAACCAGCCATTGTTGTGGTTTTCCGCGCGTTCCTTGAGGATGGCCGAGGTCGAGCCGATGTCGGATGCGATGCGGTCGATATATTGCTTCAGATTGTCGGCGCGAGCATCGAAGGTCGCCTGGCAGGTGGCAAGTCGTGCGTTGAAGGAGCGCAGCTTGCGCACCGCGTCGCGGTAGTAGCTCGGCGTCGGCGTCTTCGGGCCGAACGGGCTCACCCCGAAATACCAGGTGTATTCGTCGAATTGCAGATTGCCGCGAGCATCCTGCAGATCAGCATCAATCTGCGATGTGGTACGGACCCGGCCGAGATTGTCGGCGAGTTCGGTCGCCGTGCGCCGCACCGCCTGATTGATGCCGCGCTGGAAGGAGGCCTTGTTGTCCATCCACGGCGTGTGGTCCCAGTCGATACCGAACAGGCCCAGCTTGTAGAGGATCATCGACGAGATCCAGGCATTCTGGTTCACGTTGAAGTCGGTCAGGTCAGCGGCGATCTGGGCAATGCCGGAGTTGCCGCAGGTCTTGGCGGTGTCGGTTCCGGCACCGGCGGCGACCTGTTCACCGGCGGAGACGTTGCGCTTCTCGAATGTGTAGGTGCTGGGATAATTGGGGTTGAAGTTGGTCCACCACTGGGTGGCGTAGAAGAAGTTTGCATAGAGGCCGATCAGCACCAGCAGAGCGAGGCCGACCACGGCCTTGAGGATCCAGCCGCGCTGCGTGTACCAGCGTCCGGCCCACAGGAACGGCCACAGGACGACACCGATCAGGAGGCCGATGCCGCGGCCGATCCACTGGAAAATACGGGTGAAGAAATTCACGATCGGATCGAGCATGGCTGTGTCACCCCCTCAAAGCATGATGCCAAAAAGTTGCAGACTTTTTGGATAACATCATACGCCAAAACAAGAAGTTAGAACGAAATAACGGTTCATTTCGTTCTAGTCAGTCAGGCCGTAGAGGCGTGTGCGAAACGCCACCTTGTCCTTCAAATATGTGGTTTTGAGAACGTCCACAACATGCGATCGCCAGGCGTCGCTGAAGCCGTCATAGTCCTTGTAGAAGCCGTCCTTGTTGAAGATGTAGCGCGAGACGAAGTCCGACGGCACGAAATCCGAGATCAGCCGGTTGGTCAGCCAGGCGTCGGGGTGGTCTGGCTTGGCGCGGATCACCAGGAAACGCTGCTGCGGGAAGACATCCTCGATCTTCAGGTGGCCGAGCTGGGCGATCTCGCGCTTGGCGGCGTTGAGGAAGGGAAAATTGCCGTCCCTGGTGATCAGGTCGGCATGGCTCTGGATCCAGGTCTGCAGCCAGACCTTGTCGACATTGGTCAAATTGCGGTTCGGCTCGGCGTCGCGGATCAGCGCGCGCACCACCATCTCGGCCCGGTGCTCGAGATAGCCCGAGGCCTCGACCCAGGAGGCACGCGGCAGCTCGATGCGGCCGGTGGTGGCGAGGAACTTGAACACCTTGTCGGCGTCGTTGATCGAGAGATAGCTGACCTGCCACGGCCGCGAGCGGCGAAAACCGGGGGCGGCCGGATCGCTGATCACCGTCGTCACATCCGGATCGACGAACACGTAGAGCCCGCCGAAATGCCTGGTCCAGTAGGCGTTATGTCGGAAGATCACCTGGTCGGGTACCAGCGCGTTCTCGCGGATGTCGCCGCAGATCTTGGCGAGCTCGACCATGCGGGTCAGCATGGCGTTGTCGCGCCAGGCATCTGGCTCCTGCTTCAGCCGGTCCACGAGCTTGCCGAGTTCGGCTGCCTTGCCCAGCACATCCTCAGCCGACAGCACCTTGAATTCGACCTGGCTGATCGACAGCAAATCCTCGATGTCGTTGACCTTGGGAATGGAATCCTCGATCTCGCCGTAGATGACGTCTTTGATCGTCAGCGCATCGATGGCGCGCCGGTTCCTGGACATGAACTCGAACATGAGTTGCGAGGTGTTGGAGAAGGCGGTGTGCACCACCGGCAGGTCGATCTGCGACGGCGTCAGGATGATGAAACGGCGGTTGACCTCGTTGGGATCGAGATAGTCATAATCGTCACATTCCTCGGCCACTTCGGGCGAGAAGCCGGTGCGGTCGATCTGGAAGCTCTTCAGTTTCGTCGGCTTCAAGCCGAATGCGGCCAGCGCCTTGTTGTAGCGCTGGATCAGGTGCGGCTCGTCGACCGTCAGCAGCCGGCCATAGATTAGCTCGTTGTCGCGCAAGAGATCGGGTTTCTTGGCGGGGCTCATCTTCCCTTCTCCCCGTTTACGGGGAGAAGGTGCCCGAAGGGCGGATGAGGGGCGGCGCAGACGCTCATCATCTTTCCTCCGACGTTGAAGCTGGCAAAAACTTCACATCGACAGCAATCATTTTCCGATCGAGTCGACCATCCAGCGCAGCAACAATCGTATCCAGCACGCTCTTACGGCTCGTCAAAACATCAGCGTGCCAAACCCTCAACACCGACCAGCCGTTCCTGTTCATCGTCTCATCCCTGTATCGATCGTGGGGCCGATTTGCATGCTGACTTCCATCGACTTCCACTACCAGATTAGCCTCACGGCAGGCGAAGTCTGCGAAATATGGGCCGACCGGGAGCTGACGGATAAACTTGTGGCCATTCAGCCGCCTTCCACGCATTTCGTGCCACAGCCATTCCTCGGCATCATTCTCGACTTTCCGAAGCTGCCGGGCGGGCTTGCTACCTTTGGCTCATTACTGCCTCGCACAGCGCTGCCCCTCATCCGCCCTTCGGGCACCTTCTCCCCGTGAACGGGGAGAAGGAAGAGGTGCCAGGCTCACGCATTCCATAGCCCCTTTTTCTTCATCTCCTCCATCTCGCGCGCGGCTCGCTCGCGCAAGCGGGCGTCGCGCAGCAGTTTTTGCACGGCGGAGTCGTCGGACTTGTCGGAATAGCGGAACTCCGAGTCGGCATAGCGGTTGATCTCCTGCATGACCATGTCCATCGAGAACGGCCCGCGCAGTTCCTCGATCATCGCTTTCTTCTCGTCGTAGCCCTTGTGCATGAAGACCTCCGGCTTCTCGAACCAGTCGTCGGGAAGCTCGATGTCCATGGCGCGCATCTTGATAGCGTCGGTGACGTTCTTGATGGCGCGGCCGGTGAAGCGGGGCTCGGCATCCTTGATCAGGTGCAGATAGGTGCCGATGTCGGCCATCGATTTCGGTGCGCCGTTCTCCTTCATGTAGCGCTCGTAGACCTTCATCAGCCCGTCTTCTTGCGGCCTCTCGTGCTCCTCATAGGCTTCGGTCACGGCGCGCTGGATTTCCTGCGCGGCGTAGAGATCGTGGTCGCCGAGCGGGATCTTGTGGTTTTTTCCCGCCAGCAGGACAAAAATGTCGATGTAGTCGTTGCGGCTCTGCGGCCCGTCGACCAGCCAGCGGGCGCCGGCGCGCTGGCGCAGCGCGTCGTCGACATTTTCGGGATAGTTGGAGAACATGCCGAACGAGCAGTTGCCGCGCACCACGGTCGCGGCACCGGCGAAGGCATCCATCAAGACGCCGGTGATTTCCTGCTGGCCGGCCGAGGCGCGGTCGTCTGAGCGGCGCGCCGCCACCTGGTCGATGTCGTCGATGGTCCCGAATCCGATGACGCGCGGGTTCAGCACATTGTTGATGAACTGGCGGCAGTTCTGGCCTGATTTGCCCTGATAGGACGAGATCTGGTCGACGCCGAAATTCTCGTAGGCGAAGGGATAGCCGGCGACCTGGCAATAGCCGTTGACGAGGCCGGCGATCATCTGGATCAGCGTCGTCTTGCCGGTGCCGGGGGCGCCGTCGCCAATGAAGGTGAACAGGAAGCCGCCGAGTTCGACGAACGGATTGAGTTCGCGCTCGAAGTCGTAGGCCATCAGCATCTTGGCGAGCTTGACCGACTGGTATTTGGCGATGTGGTTGCCGACGACCTCTTCCGGCTTCTTGAATGTCATCACCAGCGGTTTTGAACGCTTGCCCGGCGCGACGTCGAAACCATCGAGGGTGAAATCGTCGGCATCGATACGGATATGCGCGTTCTCGAACGGGCCGATGCCGTCGAAGCGGCCCTTGCGGGCCAGAAGCCCGTCGATGGCGACGCGGGCGAAGGCGCGCGCCCTTGTCATCAGGTCGGCGTCGTCGGACGATCCCGAGATCGCCTTGTCGAGGCCTGCCAGGATCGACTTCACCGCATCCTGCGGCGTATCGAACAGGAAGTCCGGTTCGGGACTGTCGTTGGGCGCCTCGCCGTCGCTGTCGATCAGCTGGAATAGGTAGGAGGCGAGGCTGAAGGCCGAAATGTAAGCCGAGGCCGACAGAAGCTTCTTGAAGGTGGACGCCTCGTCGCCCTCGAGCGGCGCGCGGGTGTTCTTGGCCTGCAGACTTTCAAGGTCCGAGCCCTCGGCAAAGACGTCCGATATTGCCAGCGCGATCGCCGTGCCGCGCCGGGCGCGAAACAGGAGCGTGTGCTGCGGGATGGTCAGCAGCTGGTCGTCGGGATGAACGGCGCCGACGGTCTTGGCCAGCTCGACCTCGCGCGTGCGGCGCACCGAACCGACCGAGACGGTCGAAACGAAGCGGCGATTGGTGCCGGCAAGTGCTGTGCCGGAGGAGCTAGACGGGTCCTCCAGCACGACGACACGGGTGATGAAGCTCTGCGCGGTAGCGCGGTGCTTCTCGATGGCGGCTTCCGGGATGGTGGTCAGGCCGGTATCCATGAAGGGTGCTCCGTGGTGTGACGGTCAGACGTCTGAGATGACCTGTCCGTTCGACAGAATGTGAACCTTGTAGCCGGCAAAGATCTTCTGCGCCTCGCCGGCGGCGTAGAGCGCCTGATAGGCCTCGTGCGGGATCAGCGCATGGTTTTCGTAGCTCGACACGCCCTGGCGCGCGGCTTCCAGATCGTCGGTATTGATGAAGAATTCCTGCGTCGTCTTCTCGCTGGAAAACAGCCCCTTGCGGCCGGGTTTCTCGGCCTTGGAATAGACTTCCTGGATGGTCCAGGTCAAAAGCCAGGCATTTTCCGGCTTGCGCACCTTGGCCAGGACTTCGGTCACCGTCGAATTGTTGTCGGTGATGCCAGCCGAATAGAACGGGCCGAGCACGACGCGGCGCAGCTGCTTGGGATGCAGCTGCTCGAAATCCTTGTCGAGATTGACCGCGATGGTCGCCGGCGACAGCGTGTAGGCGGAGTTCTTCTCGGTGAAATCGTCGAAACGGTGGGCAAGCTCGGGATTGAGCAGGCCATCGACCGGCAGAGGAATGTCGATCGTCTCGTTCAGCTTGCCGTTTCTGTCGACGAGCTGGCGGATCATCGTTTCGGACGAATCCTCCACCGTCACCATGTAGACCAGAGGCAGGTTGGCGCTGCCGTCGAACGTCGCCCAGTGGACGAGATAATAGGGCCGCCCCGTCTTCGGATTGACCGAGACCTTGGCCGTTTGCGCCAGGGTGAACGGGCCGAACGTGTTCTCGCTTTTCACGTCCTCGAGATAAAGCCGCTCGGCTATCGACTTCTGCAGCGCCGCGGGGAATTCCTTGTGGCGCAGGATGAAGTCGGCCATTTCCTCGCGCAACTCGCCGGCGAGCGGAATGTTGGCAAGCCGCGCGTCGGCCTGGCGTCGGTCGTTTTCCAGTTCGAGCAGGTTCTGGAACACCGGAAATCCGCTTTCGGCGCGCGAAATGCGGAATGTGTCCATGAAGCCCAGCCGGTTGCGCCAGCAGGAAAACGACTTGTCGAGCCTGGCGATGTGTTCGGCGACGATCTTGGCGACGATGCCGTGCCGGTAGAGCGGCGAGCGATCGTCGCGCATGAACACTTCAAGGCCGCTGAGCGCGGCCGTGATGGCGGAAAAATACCGTGCCGCCGCTTCGTTTTCGGGGGTCATGCCTGGTCGCTCGCGGGCAGTGCTGTCACCCTTAAGACTGCACGTAGTTAGCCGAATTGTGCTTCTTCAGCACCTCGTCGAAGCGGCGGGCGAAGGCATCGTCGGCCAGCTTCTTGCGGCGCTGGATATCGGCGGTGGCGACCATGTTCTTCTCGTGCATCTCAAGCAGGTCACCGATGTGCTTTTGCGAAGCAGCACCGATACCGGCCATGGTTTCCTCGGCGGTGTTGTCGACCTGGCTGCCCAGCGTGTTGATCTTGTGGGCGACGTCCTGCTGGGCGGCGGTCTTCAGCGAATCTTCCAGCGCCTTGTAGAGCACGATGCGCTGCTCGGTATCGATGGTCAGCTTGTTGATCAGCGTCGATTGCGCGGCGATCTGGTTGTTGAGCGAATCGACGAAGGTCTGGAACATCGAGGTGTAACGCTCGAGCGTCTGGCTCTCGGCCAGCAGTTCCTGCTCCTTGGCCTGCTTTTCGTTGTATTCCGTCGCCAGCTTGGAGCGTTCGCCTTCGAGCTGCGTGCGGTCCTTCTGGCTGGTCGAAGCGGCGATCTTGTTTTCGATGTCGAGCAGCATCGGGTTGAGCTCCTCGATGCGCTTCTGCACGGCTTCGAGGTTGGTCATGGTGGTCTTGCGGCGCTCGATCACCTGCGACAGGCTGGTTTCCGAGGTCTTGTAGCGTTGGTCGAGAACCTCTTTCTGCGCCTTCAATATGCCGACGATGGTGTCGGATTTGACCAGCAGTTCCTGCAGATTGCCGGCCAGCGACATGTTGCGGACGCGGTCGGTGCGCATGCGCTGCTTGCTCTGGCTGGAGAAGATGCCAATGAATTTTTCCCAGCCGGTGTAGTTCTTCATGCTCTCGAACTCGGCGCCGAAGACGTTGGTGGCGTCCTCCAGCCCGATGATCAGGTCGGCAATGTTGCCTTCCATCACCTTCTGCTGCTTCAGCACATCCTCGATGCGGGCGTTCTCGAGGTCGAAATTGGCGTCGCCGATCTTCTTGTCTGATGTGGCAAGCGTATCAAGCATGGTGCCGGATTGCTCGATCTTGGAGCGCATGTCCTGCACGACCTGCTTGGTCTTGGCAATTTCGGCGTCGAAATTCTGCAATGTCGCCATTGGGGCCTCCCGCTTCGGCATGACGTCGCTGGTCGCGAACAGCGGCGAATATATGTGGGGCATCAGGGGATTGAAAGACGTGAAGACAAGGGCGGCGTGAAAACAAAAAAATTCGTCAGGGTCTTGAAAGCCAGTGAAGGCTTGGGCTTAGCGTGATTAGCTTGCCGACCAGCCATAGTTCAGCTGTCATTGAACTTTCATGCGGCAAGGCGAAGGCGCACGGATGCCTTTGTATTGGGCAAACCACCGAAGCAATCGCGGCCGCGATATGCGACGAGAAAGCCGGTTTTACAGAGCTGGCGAACAGCGGATCAGGGCTTGGGATCGGCCTTCAGATAGGCGATGACATTGGCGATGTCGTCGTCCTTGGTCAGGCCGGCAAACGCCATCTTGTTGCCGGGCACTTTCAGCTTGGGTGCCCTGAGATACTCGGCGATATTGGCTTCATCCCAGACCAGGCCGGCGGCGCCGGCACTCTTCATCGCCTCGGAATAGCGGCCAAGATAACTCTCGGCGCTACCGGCGGTGCGGCCAACGACGCCCAACAGATGCGGACCGACCTTGTCGCGGTCGGTGGCTGCTTCATGGCAGGCCATGCACCGGTTAAAGGCCTTCTTGCCCAGGGTCGGGTCGCCGCCGGCATGGGCCACAAGCGAGCTGGCGAGGAGAAGGATGCTGGCGGACGAAGCGGCTCTTAACATGCTGCCCCCGGAGAGTTCTGGCTGGCGGCCTTATAGTACCGAGGCTTTAACAAACGCTGCATCGCGGCGGGATTGCGGAAGACAGGCCCGCGGGTCAGGCCTGTTGTGCCAGATCGCGGCGCAGGAAATCATTCAGCCGCTCGACCGCCTGGGTCGTCGACAGCGGGTTACGCAGGATTCCGATTTCGAGGTCCGGCAGCACCGGAAGCCCTTCATTACCGCCAACGATGCGCAGCGATGGCGGAACGCTGCGCATCGCAAGGCCAGCCACCGCGAGCCCGGCCTGGACGACGGCGATCAGGCCAAGCAGAGAGGCGCTTGAATAGGTACAGCGATAGAAGCGGTCGGCATCGCCAAGCGCCTGCAGGACATTCATCCTGGCGGCGCAGCCCGGTTCGAACAAGGCGACCGGAAGCGGGTCGGCCTCCCAGGCGACATGGTTGGGCGAGGCGACCCAGACGAAGCGTTCCAGCCGGATCACCTCAAGCGGCTGCTCCGGCAAGCGGGTGATGATCGCCAGATCCAGCCGCCCCTCCGCCAGCGTCTTCACCAGCGCGGTCGACTGTTCGCAGATCAACTCCACCGTCACCAGGGGATGCTCCGCCGCGAAGCGTGAGAGCACGGGCGGTAGGAGGAAGGCGGCATAGTCGTCGGGCACCCCCAAGCGGACGCTGCCTGTCTCCTTGGGCCGGGTGACGCTTGCCCAGGCTTCATCCGACAGTTTCAGCAACCGGCGCGCATAGATCAGGAAATCCTCGCCGATCGCATTGGGAGTGACGGTTCTGGGACCACGCACCAGAAGCTGGTTGCCGACCATCTCCTCCAGCCGCTGCATCTGCATGCTGACCGCCGACTGGCTGCGGCCGACCCGAGGTGCTGCATTGGAAAGGCTGCCGCTCTCGACGACGGCGACAAAGGTTTTCAGCAGGTTGAGATCGAGTGGCGCGGCCATGGTGCTATCAGCATATCGAATAGATCATTCCAAATCTATTCGCTTGTTTGAAGGCCGTGCCGGTGACCAGATGGTTGGGAGTACCGGCTGGACGAAACACCCATGGCAGACGCATCGACAGCCCGCTTTCCGGCCGCCAGCCTCGCTCTGGCAATGGTGATTGCCGGCACGGTCGGCGCCTTCGCCACGGAATCGGGGCTGCATCCCGTCACCGTCGTCTTCTGGCGATGTGTGTTCGGCGCGATCTTCCTTCTCATATGGTGCCTGTTGCGCGGCTACCTGCCGGATCGGACGCTGTTGCCGTCCCGGCTTGCCCTTGCAGCACTTGCCGGCGTGTGCATGGTGCTGAGCTGGACGGCCTTCTTCGCAGGCTTCGCCATGACGTCGATCGCCACGACGACGATTATCTACCATATCCAACCGTTCTTCGTGGTCCTGATCGGCGTGGTTTTCCTAAGGGAACGCATCTCGCCCGACCAACTGCTGTGGATGCTCGCTGCCTTTCTCGGCGTCGTGCTGGCCAGCGGCCTCGTTTTCGCGCACGGTCATGCCGATGCCAACTGGGTGCCGGGCATTGCGCTGACGCTGGGCGGCGCACTGCTCTATGCCGTTACAACGATCCTAGCCAAAGGCCTGGGCCAGCAGCGCGCCGAAATCACGGTACTCTGCCAAACACTGGTGGGGGTCGTCATGCTCGCCCCGTTCGCCGGCATCGGCCAACATATTGCGCCTGCATCATGGGGCTGGCTGCTCGGCATCGGCGTGCTGCACACTGGCATCGCCTATTTGTTGATGAATTCGGCCTTCCCACGGCTGACGACACCGGTGATCGGCGTCATCACCTTCATCTACCCGGTCGTCGCCATTATCGTCGACTGGGCTATCTACGGGCATCCGCTCGGACCGGCGCAGGCAGCCGGCATGGCACTGATTGCGCTGGCAACGCTTGGTGTGCGGCTTGGCTGGCGGTTTCCAAGACGGCGTGTCTCGACCGTGTGAGCCCGAAGCAATTCCCGGGAAAGCACATAGCGCTTCCCCTGGAATTGCTCCAATAACCAAGAGACAGAGTCAGCCTTTGATAAAGCCGATGAAATCGTCTGGCGTGGCGCGGCCCATCTCTTCCTCCCAGTGGCGGCGGCAGAGCGAGACATAGACATCCTTGCCGATTGCCACCTGCTCGCCCTGGCGCGCCACCTTGCCATCGGGGCCGAGGCGCACGACCATCGTCGCCTTGCGGCCGCATCGGCAGATGGTGCGCACTTCGCGCAAATCGTCGGCGATGGCCAGCAGCGCGCGCGAGCCGGAAAACAGCTTGCCCTGGAAATCGGTACGCAGGCCGTAGCACATGACCGGGATGTTCAACCGGTCGGCGATGCGGGCGAGCTGCCAGACCTGCTCCTCCTCGAGGAACTGCGCCTCGTCGACGAAGACGCAATGCACTGACGTATGCGCGTGATGCTCGGTGACGCGGGCGAACAGATCGTCGCCATCGCGGAACATCTCGGCTTCCGTCTCCAGGCCGATGCGCGACGAGATCAGGCCGGTGTCGCCCTTGCGGTAGTGGCCGGCGACGAACAGCATCGTGCCCATGCCGCGCTCGCGATAATTGTAAGAGGCCTGCAAGAGCATCGTCGTCTTGCCGGCGTTCATCGTCGCATAGTGGAAGTACAGCTTGGCCATGCCGCTCTTTTAAGCCGACTTGGCCTGACACGGGGAGGGGTGGTCGCCCGCATTCCCCTGAAAAAGCCGGCCCGTCTTCGAAAAAACCGTCCGGCATGACAAAAGCGCCTGATGTGTCGCTGATTGGCCAGCCCGCGCCGTTGATCGTGATTGTCTTAATGCTTGAAACCACACCAAAATGGTGTTTGGCTGACGAAACAAGGCGGGCATAGAAACCGTAGCTACGCTTCGCCAAGAATAACAATGGGAGACTGTCTATGTCGCGTATGAACTCTTTCGTCGCCGGCCTCGGCCTGGCGGCTTTTTTGTCCACCAGCGCTGCCTTTGCCGGCGATCCGGCGAGCTGCAAGGCGGTGCGCCTTTCCGATGTCGGCTGGACCGACATCCAGGCGACGACCGGCATCGCCTCCGTGCTGCTGACCGCGCTCGGCTATGAGCCGCAGACGATCCAGCTGTCGGTGCCCGTGACCATGGCGTCGCTGAAGAACAAGGATCTCGACGTGTTCCTCGGCAACTGGATGCCGTCGATGACCAACGACATCAAGGACTATACCGCCGATGGCTCGGTCGAGACGATCAGCACCAACCTGACCGGCGCCGGCTACGGCATCGTCGTGCCGACCTATGTCGCTGACGCCGGCGTGAAATCGCTGACCGATATCGGCAAGTTCAAGGACAAGTTCAACGGCAAGATCTATGGCATCGAGGCCGGCAATGACGGCAACCGCATCATCCTCGACATGATCAAGAACCCGAAAGACAACCTCGAAGGCTTCGAGCTGGTCGAATCCTCGGAGGCCGGGATGCTGACGCAGGCCGAGCAGTCGATGAAGAGCAATGAATGGATCGCCTTCCTCGGCTGGACGCCGCATCCGGTGATGGGTGCCATGAAGATCACCTATCTCGATGGCATGGGCGACAGCGGCTTCGGCGCCGCCACTGTCCATACCAATGTGCGCAAGGGTTACACCACCGAGTGCCCGAATGCCGGCAAGTTCATCGCCAACCTGAAGTTCAATCTCGATATGGAAGGCGAGATAATGGACGCGATCCTCAAGGGCGCTGACGCCAATACGGCTGCGACCGACTGGCTCAAGAAGCATCCGGACGCGGTTGCTCCGTGGATTGCCGGCGTGACCACTTTCGATGGCGGCGACGCCGCTGCAGCCGTGAAGACTGCGCTCGGAAGCTGAGCAGGTCTTGCGTTCGGCGTGACCGATCAAGAAGGGCAGTCACTGTAGAAAGGGCTGCCCTTTTTCATATCCTGTGACAAGATGACCGTCCGGCAAGGACGGCGACTGCCAAAGAGGGGCAAGATGGATCCGATTTCAAAATTCTTTGTCAGTTATAAAATCCCCATAGGCGAGTGGGGCAAAGCGTTCTTCACCTTCCTTACCGACAATTTCAACACCTTCTTCCGCGGCCTCTCCGGCGGCTTGAATTTCCTGCTCGATGGAGTGGTCGACACGCTGCTGTTGGTACCGCCGGTCCTTCTCATCGCGCTGATTGCACTGCTTGCCTATTATCTGCAGCGATCGAGAGGCTTGGCGGTGGCTGTCTTTCTCGGGTTGCTGTTCATCCTCAACCAGAACCTCTGGAAGCAGACGGTAGAGACACTGGTGCTGGTGGTTGCCGCCGCCGCCGCCTCGATGGCCATCGGTGTGCCACTCGGTATCTGGGCGGCGCACAAGCCGAAGGTCTATCGCGTCATGCTGCCGGTGCTCGATTTGATGCAGACGCTGCCGACCTTCGTCTACCTGATCCCGGTGCTGACGCTGTTCGGCCTCGGCAATGCGCCCGGCCTCATCGTCACCATCATCTTCGTCATCCCGACCGCGGTTCGTCTCACGCATCTCGGCGTCGTCTCGGTGCCGAAGTCGATCGTCGAGGCCGGCGAGGCGTTCGGCGCCACCAAGAGCCAGTTGCTGTGGAAGGTGGAGCTGCCCTCGGCGCTGCCCACCATCATGGCCGGTCTGACGCAATCGATCATGCTGTCGCTGTCGATGGTGGTGTTTGCCGCACTGATCGGCGCCGGCGGCCTCGGCACCGAAATCAACCGGGCACTGGGTTCGCGCAAGATCGACCTCGGGCTTGAGGCGGGCCTCGCCATCGTCGTTTTGGCCATCGTGCTCGACCGGATGACCCGCATCGCCGTTGGAGGCAATAAATGACCGTCGCCGTCGATTTCCGGAACGTCGATATCGTCTTCGGCGCCGACCAGGCCGGATCGCTGAAGATGATCGACGCCGGAGCCAGCCGCGCCGAGATCCTCGAAAAGACCGGCAATGTACTGGGTTGCGCCGGCGCCAGCCTGACGGTGAACGAGGGCGAGATCTCCGTCCTGATGGGCCTCTCCGGTTCGGGCAAGTCGACATTGCTTCGGGCGGTCAACCGGCTCAACGTGGTGTCGCGCGGCCAAGTGCTGGTCAAGGATGGCGACAAAACCGTCGACGTCGTCACCTGCGACGAGGCGACCCTGCGGCGCCTGCGCCAGAAACAGGTGGCGATGGTGTTCCAGCAGTTCGGCCTTTTGCCCTGGCGCACGGTGGAGGAGAATGTCGGTCTCGGCCTCGAACTCGCCGGCGTACCGGAAGCCGAGCGCAAGGAGCGCGTGCAACGCCAGCTCAAGCTGGTCAATCTCGACCAGTGGTCGAAGAAATACGCGCATGAGCTGTCGGGCGGCATGCAGCAGCGCGTCGGCCTGGCGCGGGCCTTCGCCACCGAGGCGCCGATCCTGCTGATGGACGAGCCGTTCTCGGCGCTCGACCCGCTGATCCGCACCAAGCTGCAGGACGAATTGCTGCAGCTGCAGGCCGAATTGAAGAAGACCATCATCTTCGTCAGCCACGACCTCGAGGAGGCGCTGAAGATTGGCTCCCACATCACCATCATGGAGGGTGGTCGCATCGTGCAAACCGGCGCGCCGGAGGACATCGTGCTGCGGCCTGCCAACGACTATGTCCGCGACTTCATCGCCAATGTGAACCCGCTGTCGGTGCTGACCGCCTGGAACGTGATGCGCGACCGTCGCGATCTGGAGCACGGCAAGGACGGCTGGGTGTGGCTCGACCGCCGCAAGACGACGCGCTTCAAGATCGATGATCACGGGCTTGTGGCGGCGGCCGAACGCGATGGCAAGCCGGCGGTCTGGGTGTCGTGCGCCGACGTCGAAGGCCAATCCGAGGAAGCCGCGCAAGTGTTCTGGGCCAATCCGGGCACCTCGCTAAAAACCGTGATGCTGGCCATGCACCGTTCACAGACCGCTCCCGTGGCGCTGTTCGACGACCAGTCGCGCTTCGTCGGCGCCATCGGTATCCGCGATGTCCTGAGCGCGGTGCTGAGAAGGTAGGTTCTTCCGAACTCAATATTGACGAGGCGGCGACCAATCGCGCCTCTTTTTTAAGCCGCCAGCGGCAGGCGCAGTTGGGTCAGCAGGCCACCGCCCGGGTTGTTGGACAGGCGGATCTCGCCGCCGGCGGCACGCGCGATGTTGCGGGCAATGGTCAGGCCGAGGCCCAGACCGCCGGTCTGGCGGTTGCGCGATTGTTCAAGGCGCACGAACGAGCCGAACACGGCGTCGATCTGCGCCTGCGGTATGCCCGGCCCTTCGTCGCGGATGGTGAGCAGGATCATGTCTTCCGACCGGCGCAGCGAAAGATGCGCCTTCTTGCCGTAGGTGACCGCGTTCTGCACCAGATTGGTGACACAGCGCTTGAGCGCGACCGGCCGCGCCATGCAGATCAGTCCGCGCGAACGGGTCTCGTCGTCGAACGACACGTCGTCATAGCCGTCGGCGATCGATTCCACGAGCGACCAGAAATCGATGCGTTCGTTCTTTTCCTCGGTCACTTCGAAGGTGGCGAAGTCGATCACCGAGCTGGCGATGCCCTCGACGTCGGCGAGGTCGTGCGCCAGCGCCTCGCGGACCGCCGATTTGCGCAACAGCTCCAGGCGCAGGCGCATCCTGGTCATCGGCGTGCGCAGATCATGCGCCAGTGCCGCCGCCAGATGTTCGCGGTCTTCGACATATTCGCGCAACCTTGCCTGCATGGCGTTGATCGCCTTGGCGGCGGCTCGCACTTCGCGGCTGCCGCTCTCAGCGATCGGTGGGCTCTTCAGATCCTTGCCGATCCGGTTCACGGCGGTCTCCATCATCCGGTAGGGCGCCGTCAGCCGACGCAGCGACCAGATCGACATGATCACCACCAGCCCTGCGATCAGCGAATAGAGCGGCAGGCTGTCGAAGCTCAGGATCGGGCCGACGGGCGTGATCGGCTCGGTGAAATTCAGCCATTGGCCGTCGGCGAAGCGCAGCGAGGCCGTCAGCTTGTCGCTCTGGGCGAAGTCGGCGGCCAATACCAGAAGGTCGCGTTCGACCTGGCCGATGTCGGGTCCCGGCGCCGTGCCGTCCGCGTCATCGGCCTCGCGCGTCGCCGGATCGCGGCGTACGCGTGCATCGGTGATGCCGAATTTCGACAGCCTGCCGACGAGGATATCTTCGAGTTCGGCCAGTTCGTCGTCACCGGCGATCGACGAAGTGACCGCCGGCGTGTCCGAAACGGTGAGCGCGTAGGTGGAATTGAACAGGCCGGTCGCCGTCGCCTTGCGCTCGTCCGGACTGGCGTCATGCATGAGCTGCACCAGCGAGAAGGCACGGTCGTTGAGCCGGTAGAGGTCGACGACGTCGTTGGCCGCCGCGCGGTCGCGCGATACGATGTAAAGGGTCGCGACTTGGCTGATCAGCAGGCCGGCAATGACGATCAGCAGCACCCAGACAGGCAAGGTCTGCGGCAGGAAACGCCTCATTCGGAGGTCGTCTCGGGCAGGAACTGGTAGCCGCCGCTGCGTACGGTCAGGATCAGCTTGGGCGTCTTCGGGTCGTCCTCCATCTTGCGTCGCAACCGGCTGACCAGGATGTCGATGCTGCGGTCGAAGGAATAGTCGCTGTCGCCGCCTGACAGCTCGATGAGCTGGTCGCGGGTCAGCACGCGCTGCGCGCTCTTGACGAAGGTCTGCAGCAGGTTGAATTCGGCCATGGTCAGCTCGACCCTGACATCGTCGGGTGCGATCAGCCGGCGCCGAGCACAGTCCATCGTCCAGCCGGCGAAGCGGTAGATCTGCTTGGTAGAAGCGCGCTTGGGCTCGGCGGCGCCATTGCGCCTGAGCACGGCGCGGATGCGCGCCAAAAGCTCGCGCGGGTCGAAGGGTTTGGGCACATAATCGTCGGCGCCCATTTCCAGGCCGACGACGCGGTCGGTCGTCTCGGTGACGGCGGTCAGCATGATGATCGGCGTCGAATACTGGGCCCGCAGGTCGCGGCACAGCTCCAGCCCGCTCTTGCCGGGCAGCATCACGTCAAGGACGATGAGGTCCACCTGGACGCGCCGCAGGATGGTCTCCATCTCGACGCCGTCGGCGGCAACCGAGGTGTGCAGGCCCCGCTTCTGGAAGAATTCCTGCAGCAGATCGCGGATACCCTTGTCGTCGTCGACGATCAGTATGTGTGCGTCGGATTTCACAGCAGCCCTGTCATTGTTGCCAAGCCCTTCTGTCTTTGATTGCCAAGCCCTTCTGTCGCAACCCACACGATAGAATTCAGGCCATATGTTGGCCAGTGGCTATGATGGGTTCACACCGGCTTTCTCAGACACAATCCAGAAACAAAATTCTACAGTTCAGAAAAACTCCTGAAAAATTTCAAGGGCATAACTGGTCTCGTGGCGGTCAGGTCATCGGCTGCGACGCTAGTCTCCGGGTTTACGGATAAACCGATGCCAAGGTTGTCGATCAGTTTGTTGGGTGCGTTGCTGGGCTTCTGCCTGGTCACTGCCGCTGTCGGACAATCGGACGCAAAGGTGACGCTCACAACCCGGAGCGAACGGTGCGCCAATCTCAGCCACCAATTTGATGAAGCCCTCGAAACCCACGCCACGGCAACGCAGGTCACCGCGGCAAAGGCACTTCAGAGAAAGGGCAACCGGTACTGCGCCGCCAAGAAACAGGCGCAGGGCATCCGGATGCTCGCCAATGCTTTGAAGCTGCTTGGAGTGACGCCGAACGACCCGGTTCAGTAACACTCAGAAACTTGACCCGCATAAAAAGGAAACGAAGCCATGAAAAAGTCCATCCTCTCCGCCACCGGTCTCGCCGTCGCTCTGGCTTTCGCGATGCCGGCTCTCGGCAACGCCGCCGCCACCACGACCGCTGCTCCGGCTGCTTCGACGACCACCGCTCCGGCGACTGCCGCTCCGGCCAAGGCTGCTCCGAAGAAGGTCGTCAAGAAGACCGTCAAGAAGCACAAGAAGGCTGCCGAGAAGGCCGTCAAGAAGGACGCCCCGAAGACGTAATCAGGTCCGGCATAAAATGCCGGCTGTTGGCCAAGGACGCTCCAGCTGGTTTCGGCTGGAGCGGCCTTCTTCCTGTCCGAGCCACCGAAGCCCTGACGAAGTCTGGCACCGGCAGCTTCCGCCTCGACTGACACTTAACCCGTTTGCAACGCCGGCCGTGTAGGACAATCCGCATGAAGAAGCGGCTTTCGTCCATTTTGCGCTCGATGGTGATCGGCGGCCTGGTTGCCACCGGCGTCGCCAGGGTGCTGATCCTGTTCACCGCCAGCCCGGTGCCCGATCCGGCCACCGGACGCACCGAGCCTTCGCTGTTCGCGCCGGCGATTTCCACCAACTGGGACTACATCACGCCGGCACAGACCTGGCTGCTGATCGTGCTGACAGGCGCGACGTTGATCTGCGTCGCCGCGTGGCCGATCACGGTCTGGCTGGAACGCCGGGCGGATGCGGGTGGAAACCGCTTTCACCCCGATATCCGGCCCGCCACGACCGCGCGGCAGATTCCCAGCCGTCGCATGTTCGGCCGCCAGGGCCGTTGAACGGCAACCGACACTTTCCCACATGATTGTGAATGGCCGCGTCGGCGGACACTGGTTTTCGCGCGTCGACCAAAATGGACGACCGCTTTCGCTGGTGCCAGAATGGCGGCAGGGTTGCTACGCCAGAGCAATTCACCGTTTCGTGGAAACGGCGAACCGTTCTGATCCCGGGCGGAAAACCGTTTTACACTTTTCCTGGAATTGCTCTAACTGTCGGTTCCAATGCCTGAAATCACCACAAAACCGCGCGTCCAGGTCAAGCCGCAGGTCGAACGGCCAAAGCTCTACAAGGTCATCCTCATCAATGACGATTTCACGCCGCGCGAATTCGTCGTGACGGTGCTGAAGGCTGAGTTCAAACTCAGCGAAGACCAGGCGCATCGGGTGATGATCACCGCGCATCGTCGCGGCGTCTGCGTCGTCGCCGTGTTCACCAGGGATGTCGCCGAGACCAAGGCGACGCGCGCCACCGATGCCGGCAAGGCCAAGGGCTATCCGCTGATGTTCACGACGGAGCCGGAGGAGTAGCTCTACCGTCCTTCGCGGTACCACATCGAACCCATTGCCAGAAGCAGCAGGCCGAGGCCGAGGAAGCCGCCGAACAGCGGCACGCGCGAGACGGCCTTGAGCACGCTGTCGTCCGTGGTGCGCAGTCCGATCCAGTCGTTGCCGGATGCAGCACCAGCCGAGCGCACAGGCACGATGGAAGGCAGCGTCACGTCGCTGCCAAGGGCTGTGGACGACGCCAGCCGGCGCACGCTGCCGCCGGTGGCTTCAGCCGGCGCCTTCAGCCGGCTTTCGGTGGAAATGACGTCGGCGAATTCCGGGGCGTTGACCGGCCCGACATGGGCGAGCGCGGTGAGGTCGCCATTGGCGACCTGATAGAGGCCGATCTCGCTGGTCTCGACGCTGCCTAGGAAAACGCCGGGCTCGGATTTCTCGAGCTTGACGGTCAAGGTCTTGCCGGACGGGGTGATGATCTGCGCGGGGCCGGGATCGTCGGCCATCGTCTGGCGGCGGATTTCCAGCACCATGCCGCGGCCGTCGGCGGTCAGCCGCTCTTCCTCGAGCTCAGGCTCCTTCATCAGCCAGTGGGCGATGCGCCGGTAGAGCTGGACATGCGGGCCGCCGCCCTCGAAGCCGCGCGCCCACAGCCAGCCCTGATCGGACAGCAGCATGCCGACGCGGCCTTCGCCCTTGCGGTCGAGCAACAGCAGCGGCCGGTTGTCGGCGCCCTTCATCACCACTGCGCCTTCGGGATTCTGCACGCCGATGGTGCGGAACCAGCGGCTCCAGTGCGGCGGCTCGGTGGCAGAGCCATCCAGCCCACGCGTCACCGGGTGGCGCTGGCCGAGTTCGGTGAGGCGCGGATAGAAGGCCTTGTCGACCACCTCGCCGGTCGGCATCGCCGGCAGGGCGGACATCAGCGGCGTGCGCGCGATCGAGCTTTCGCCGGCATATTCGGGGCCGGCCGCGATCAGCAGCGCGCCGCCCTTTTCGACATATTCGGAGATGTAGTCGTAATAGAGGATCGGCAGCACGTCGCGGTGCTGGTAGCGGTCGAAAATGATGAGGTCGAAATCCTTGATCTTCTCGACGAACAGCTCGCGGGTCGGGAAGGCGATCAGCGACAATTCGTTGATCGGCGTGCCGTCCTGCTTTTCCGGCGGCCGCAGGATGGTGAAATGGACGAGATCGACCGAGGCGTCGGATTTCAGCAGGTTGCGCCAGGTGCGTTCGCCGGCATGCGGCTCGCCGGAGACGAGCAGCACGCGCAAGTTCTCGCGAATGCCGTCGATGAGCGCGATGGCGCGGTTGTTGGTGTCGGTCAGTTCGCCCGGTTCGCGATCGATGGCGAGTTCGACGATGTTGCGCCCGGCACCCGGAATGGTCACCTGCAGCGGCATCGCCTGGCCAACGGTGGCGTGCTCGACCGCGACCTGTTCGCCATTGACCGAGACGCGCACATCGACCGGGCCGGTCTCGTTTTCGGTCGAGATGACGCGGTAGGTCATGTCGAGCGGCTTGCCGACAAGACCGAAGCGCGGCGCGTTCTCGAAACGTATGCGGCGATCCTTCTCGTGATCGTTGCCGGTTATCAGCGCATGCAGCGGAGCGTTGAAATCGGGCGCTCCCGGGGGGGCGTCATGGACCTCGCCATCTGTGATCATGATGGCGCCGCCGATGCGTGACGGCGGCACGTCGCGGAAGGCGCCTTCAAGCGCGCCGAACAGCCGTGTCTCGGTGCGCTCCTCGGCGGCTTCGGATTTGCCGGCCTCGACGACGCGCACGTCGAACTGCTTGAAGCGGCCAAGCCGCTGCTGCAGCCCGGCCAACGCCTCGTCGGTCTGCTTGGTGCGGTCGCCGATATCCTGGCTCTGGCTGCGGTCGACGACGAGGGCGACAACACTTTTCAGCGGCTCGCGCTCCTCGTTGAGGAACACCGGGTTGAACAAAGCGGCGGCGAGCGCCAGAAGGGCGATGAAGCGGAAGACCGAACCGCGCTGGCGAAACCACAGGCCGACCAGCGCAAGCAGCGCCAGCGGCACCAGCGCCAAGGCCAGCAGTGGCCAGGAGATCAGCGGTTCGAAGGAGATCGACCAATTCATTCCTTACCCTCCCGTTTGTGGGGAGGGTTTATCCGCGACCGGAGGGCACCAAACAAACTCATTCTACTGCCCCAGCCGTTCGAGCAGTATGGGCACGTGCACCTGGTCGGATTTGTAGTTGCCGGTCAGCATGTACATCATGATGTTGACGCCGGCGCGCAGCGCGTAGATGCGCTGCATCGGGTCTGCCGGCACGGTTGGCAGCATCGCATCGCCGTTCTGGTCGACCGCCCAGGCGCCAGCGAAATCATTGGCGGTGATCATGATCGGCGAGACGCCATCGCCGGTACGCACCGGCCGGTTCTCGGCGTTGCTGGCGTCGAGCGAGGCCTCGACCCAGAGCGGGCTGCCGGCGAAGAGGCCGGGGAATTCGGGCAGGATGAAGAAGGATTTGGTCAGCACGTGGTCGGACGGTACCGGTTCCAGCGGCGGCACGTTGAGATTGCCGAGGATGTCGCGCAGCCGCTCCGTCGCCGGGCTGGTTGAATCGGCGCCGATGCCGTTGGCGAACTGGTCGCGGGTGTCGAACAGCACCGTGCCGCCTTGCTGCATATAGGCGTCGACGCGGGCGATCGCTGCCTGGCTGGGCATCGGTGCGGCCGGATCGATCGGCCAGTAGATCAGCGGATAGAACGACAACTCGTCCCTCGAAATGTCGACGCCGGCCGGCTCGCCCGGTTCCAGTGCCGTCTTCTCGACCAGAAAGCGCGTCAGGCCCTCGAGCCCGGCGCGGCTGATCGAATCGTCGCCCGGCACGCCGGTCAGTACATAGGCGATGCGGGTCTTCGAAATCGCCTCGATGGCAATTTCGTCACCCGGCTTGGCGTCGTCGGCGCGGGCAAGGTCGGCATGACCGAACGAGCTACCCAGCGCAATCAGGACGACGGCGGTGGCTGTCACGGCACCGGCGCGGCGCGGCCGGCGTGAAAACAGGCCCCCCATCCAGAACACCGCCAGCGTATCAAGCAGCATCAGCACCAGGGCGGCCGCGACCAGCGTGCCTTTCAAATTGCGCGATTCGTCAAAGGCATACTGGATCGAGGTGACCGGAACAGTGATTTGAGGGCGCGCCAGGGGCGCCAACTTGCTGTCGGCTTCCAGCAGATTGTGGGCAAATACACCCGTCTCGGAACCATAGAGACCAGGCGGGTTTTCAAAAGTCACCGGCAGCGCGCCAGCGCCCGGTACAAGCGGCCGTGCATCCGGCGTCGGCGGCACCAGCGAGCCGTCGGCTGCAATCATGCGATAGGGCGCCAGCGACGCCGCGGCGGCTTCGGCATTGGCGATGGCCGCGCCCTGGTTGCGCGACAGCTGCACGATGCGGCGCAGCATCTCGACGAAGCTGCCAGAGATCGGCAGGTTCGACCAGGTTGCCTCGGGGGTGACGTGGAACAGCACCAGCGTGCCCTTGCCTTTCTTCAGTCCGGTGACCAGCGGCGTGCCGTCGGCAAGGGCCGCCCAGGTGCGCTCGACGATATCGGGTGTCGGCTCGGCCAGCACCTGCCTGGTGACGGTGACCTCGGTCGGCGGCGCCAGATCGGCGAACGGGCCGGCCTTGGGGAATTCGGTGACAGGCTGCGGCGACGTCCATGACAGCGCGCCGCCGAGCGAACGCTCGCCGGTGCGAAGGCGGACGGGCAGCAAATCGTCGTCATCGCCCGCGGTGGCCAGCCGCGAACCGGCGAAACGCACCAGCGTGCCGCCATTGTCGACCCAATCGACAAGCCTCTGCCGAACCTGTCCGGGAATGGTGCCGATATCGGCCATGACGATCATCGCGGGCTTCTGGTCGAGGATTTGCGGGATGGCGTCGGCAAGATCGGCGCTGGAGGGTTCGACCAGATCGGCGAAGGGCTGCAGCGCCCGCCTGATGTAGTAGAGCGGCGACAAAAGCGGCTGTGCCTGGTCAGCCTCGGCCTGCGACAATAGGCCGACGCGCCGCCGCTTGGAGCTTTCGTCGAGGACGCGGACCGCACCGGCCTGCCGCTCGCCGTCGAGCGCGATGGAAGCGAAGTCGTTGCGCAGCTCGAACGGCACCGCCATGGTGCCGGTGGCGGTGGTTTCGCCAGGCGAAAAGGTCAGCGTCGCATCGGCGATGCGGCGGCCCTTGTCATCGAAGGCGCCGGCGGTGACCTGCGCCGGGGCAGGGTCGCCCGGCGCGCGGATGGCGGTCAGTGCAAATCCGTCGACCTGGTTGTCGGCGGCGGTCAGGCCGGTCAGCGACAGCCTGTCCGCGGTTGCCCAGACGACACGCGCGGCATTTTTCGACAGAAGCGTGTTGAAGGCGGCTTCATCGCCTTTTGCCGCCAGGCCGTCGGCAAGCACGGCGACACTGGCCCCGGGCAAGGTCTCCAGCACGCCGGCGACGCGGGCATAGATGGCGGGCCGGTCGGTCGGGATCGGCCGCGGCTTGGCGGCGCGCAGCCGGTCAAGGGCGGTGGCGGCATCGAACGGGCCGATCTCGGCATTGGCCTTTTCGGCGGTGAAGGCGATGACGACCGGCACGCCGTTGGAGCCGGCGTCGTTGATCAGCCGCTCGGCGGTGGCGACGCGTTTGCCCCAATCGGCGGCACTTGCCCAGTCATTGTCGATAACCAGGGCAAGGGCGGCTCCCTCGGCCGGCAGCTTTTCGCGCGGGTTGAAGACCGGGTCGGCCAATGCCGCGACGATGAGGGCCGCCATCAAGAGCCTGAGCAGCGTCAGCCACCACGGGCTCTGCTGCGGCGTCTCCTCGCGCTTCAGCACGCGCGCCAGGATCTTCAGCGGCGGGAAGATTTCGGTCTGCGGCTTGGGCGGCGTCAGCCTGAGCAGCCACCAGATCACCGGCAGTGCCAGCAGGCCCCACAGCACCATGGGGGCGCCAAAGGAAAGCGGCAGCCAACTCATGCGACAGCCTTTCTTGGCCGATCGCCACCGGCGATCGTGCCGGCATGACTGCCGGCGGTCGGCCTGGCCGAGGGGCCATCAGCGGTCATCGCCATGTGCAGCCGCACCAGCGCGTCGGAGGCGAGCCGATCGGTGTGGTTGACGGTAAAGCTCCAGCCAAGCCGTTTGCACCAGGCCGCCAGTTCGTGGCGGCGGGCGGCGTAGAGCAGGCGATACTCATCGCCGAGCATTTCGGCGCGGCCGGCGGTCAGCTTGTCGCCGGTCTCGGGATCGGTGAATTCGGTGCGGCCGGCATAGGGGAAGGTCTCCTCGGCCGGGTCGGCGACCTCGATCAGGTGGGCACGCACGCCGTGGCGGGCCAGCACGTCGAGCCAGGCCATCGTCTCTTCGACCGGATCGAGGAAGTCGCTGACGATGAAGATGTCGCAGAAGCGCCTGATGTCGGACAGGTCGGGTTTTGCCGGCAAATCGCCGGCATGCATCAACTGGGCGGCGATGCGTTCGGCGCCGTTGCGGGCGGTGAACGGGTCGGTGAGGCCCGGCCAGGCGATGCGCTCGCCGCTGCGCGACAACAGTTCGGCCATGGCCAGCGCCAGCACCAGCGCGCGCGATTGCTTGGAAACGCTGGCACCGGTCGATTTGTAGAGCATCGACGGCGAGGGGTCGGCCCACAGCCAGACCGTATGGGCGGCTTCCCATTCGCGGTCGCGCACATAGGTGTGGTCGTCGCGGGCCGAGCGGCGCCAGTCGATGCGCGAGGAATCACCCTCGACATAGGGCCGGAACTGCCAGAAATTTTCACCGATGCCGCGCTTGCGGCGGCCATGCCAGCCGGCGATCACGGTGTTGACGATGCGGCGCGCCTCGACCAGCAGGTCTGGCACAAGCGAGGCCCGCAACCGGCCACGGGCGAGCGCGTCGCGCGTCGCTGCCGGAGCCTGGACCTCGCCGATGCGCGGCATCAAATTCCTTTCACGAGTTTCGCTACCACGTCACGCACGCCGGTGCCTTCGGCGCGGGCGGCGAAGGTCAGCGCCATACGATGCTGCAGCACCGGCTCGGCCAGCGCACGGACGTCGTCAACCGAGGGCGCCAGCCGTCCGTCGTAAAGCGCGCGCGCCCTTGTGCACAGCATCAGCGCCTGGCTGGCGCGCGGGCCGGGACCCCAGGCGACGTTCTTGTCGGTCTCGGCATTGCCTTGGCCGGGACGCGCCGAGCGCACCAGCGTCAGGATCGCCTCGACGACGCTTTCAGGCACCGGCATGCGGCGGATCAGCGTCTGGATCTCCTTCAGCCGCACCGGCTGCAGGACGTTCTGGGCTTTCGCGTCCTCGATGCCGGTGGTTTCCAGAAGGATGCGGCGCTCTGCCTCGATTTCGGGATAGAGGATATCCACCTGCATCAGGAAGCGGTCAAGCTGGGCCTCGGGCAACGGATAGGTGCCTTCCTGCTCCAGCGGGTTTTGGGTTGCCAGCACGTGGAAGGGCGCCGGCAGGTCATGGCGGGCGCCGGCAATGGTGACGTGGTATTCCTGCATGGCCTGCAGCAGCGCCGACTGGGTACGCGGCGACGCGCGGTTGATCTCGTCGGCCATCAGCAACTGGGCGAAGATCGGCCCGGAAATGAAGCGGAAGGAGCGTTTGCCGGTCTCGTCCTGCTCCATCACTTCGGAGCCGAGAATATCGGACGGCATCAGGTCCGGCGTGAACTGGATGCGACGCGAATCGAGGCCGAGCACGATGCCAAGTGTTTCGACCAGTTTGGTCTTGGCGAGGCCCGGCACGCCGACCAAAAGCGCATGGCCACCGGCCAGCAGCGCCACCAGAGTACGCTCGACGACGCTTTCCTGTCCGAAGATGACCCGGCCGACCCCGTCGCGGATCCGGGAGATGTCGGCAAGCGCCTTTTCGGCCTCGGCGATCATGTCCTTTTCGCTGATAGGGCTTTCCTTGACCATCACGCTCATGCCGCATCGATCCTTGTGGTTGGAATACCATGGCTGGAACAACGGCTGCACCATACCATAAGTTGCCGCGATTCGGCCTCGCGTGGCGCCTATGTCGAAACTTAAATCACAGACTTAGGCTGACAAGCGCAACAACAGTGACTATTTCGTGACCATGACGGGACCCTTGGGACATCGTGAAGAAAGCCTGACGGATGCCACCGAGGCGCGTGGCCTCGAGGCGCTCATCTCGCGCGCCGCCCGTGCCGGCAAGGGCGCGGCACCCGTCGAACGCTGGAATCCCGACTTCTGCGGCGATCTGGACATGGAGATCAAGTCCGACGGCACCTGGTTCTATCTGGGCACGCCGATCGGGCGCATGCCGCTGGTGCAGCTTTTCTCCTCGGTGCTGCGCAAGGACGCCGATGGCAGGACCTATCTGGTGACACCGGTGGAAAAGGTCGGCATCCGCGTTGCCGATGCGCCGTTCATCGCGGTCGAAATGGACGTTTCGGGTAGCGGCGAAGCGCAGACCATCACCTTCCGCACCAATGTCGGCGATGTCGTCGAGGCGGGGCCGGAACGGCCGTTGCGGTTTGTCGACGAGAACGAGACCGGCGGATTGAAGCCCTATGTGCTGGTGCGTGGCCGCCTGGAAGCGCTGGTGGCGCGGCCGGTGATGTATGAACTGGTCGGGCATGGCGAGGAGGTCGAGATCGGCGGCAAGACGATGTTCGCGGTGCGCTCCAAGGGCGCCGTGTTCCCGATCATGCCGGCGGACCAGTTGAAGCGGCTGAGTGCGTGATGGACCAGGTGACGCCGGCGCCGTTTTCATCCGCGGATTTTCGCGCGCGTTTTGCCGTGCAGCCCGATGCGCATGCCGGCGACGATTATGGCGATCATCGCTTCAACCCCGGCCATCCGCGCCTCAACCAGGGCAAGGCGCTGCGCAATGCCGCGGTGCTGATCCCGGTGGTCGATCATGAGGGCGATGCGACGGTTCTCCTGACCAAGCGGGCTGAAAAGCTGCGCAGCCATTCGGGGCAGGTGGCATTTCCCGGCGGTACCATCGATCCGACCGATCCGAGCCCTGAGGCGGCGGCGCTGCGCGAGACTTCCGAGGAGATCGGGCTTGGCCGAGACCGCATCGAGATCATTGGCCGCATGCCCGACTATGTGGCCGGCAGCGGCTACCGCATCGCGCCGGTGCTGGGCATCGTGCTGCCCGGTTTCCAACTGACGCTCAACGCCGACGAGGTCGACGCCGCTTTCGAAGTGCCGCTGCGCTTCCTGATGGATCCGGCCAACCACAAGCGCGACAGCCGCATGTGGAACGATCTCGAATGGTTCTTCTACGACATGCCTTACGGCGACCGGCGCATCTGGGGCGTCACCGCCGGCATCATCCGTACCCTCTATGAAAGGCTCTATGCGTGAGTGTCTCGATCGCGGACAGGGCCGACTGGCTCGGCGACAAGCATCTGCAGCGCCTGCTGTTCGCACTGGCCGAAGGCGGTGAAGAGGCGCGAGTCGCCGGCGGCGCGGTGCGCAACACGCTGATGGGCCAGCCCGTCGCCGACATCGACATCGCCACCACCTGCCTGCCGGAGGAAACCCTCCGCCGCGCCGAAGCGGAAGGGTTCAAGGCGGTGCCAACCGGCATCGAACATGGGACAATCACCGTGGTTGCCGGCGGAAAACCTTATGAAATCACCACCTTGCGCGCCGATATCGAGACCGACGGGCGACGCGCGAAAGTGTCGTTCGGGCGCGACTGGAAGCTTGACGCCGAGCGGCGCGACTTCACCATCAATGCGCTCTATGCCGAGGCTGACGGCAGGGTTGTCGACCTGGTCGGCGGCATTGCCGACATCGAGGCACGCCGGCTGCGCTTCATCGGCGACCCGGAAGCGCGTATCCGCGAGGATTATCTGCGCATCCTGCGCTTCTTCCGCTTCTTCGCCTGGTACGGCGATGGACGGCCGGACGCCGAAGGGCTGAAAGCCTGCGCCCGGCTTAAGGAAGGGCTGTCCCAGCTTTCGGCCGAGCGCATCTGGTCGGAACTGAAGAAGCTCTTGTCGGCGCCCGATCCGTCACGGGCGCTGCTCTGGATGCGGCAGGCAGGCGTCTTGACCGCAGCGCTGCCGGAAAGCGAGAAATGGGGCATCGATGCCATCCATGGGTTGGCCAAGGCCGGGAAGGATCTGGGCTGGGCACCCGACCCGCTGCTCAGACTGGAAGCGATCGTGCCGCCCGATGCCGCTCGCATGAAGACGCTCGCCGAGCGGCTCAAATTCTCGACAGCCGAAGCGGATCGCCTGCGCCACTGGGCGCTTGCCACCGCCGTCGAACCGAAGACGACCGAGGGCGAACTGGCGAAAAGGCTCTATCGCGGCGACCGGAACGGGTTTGTCGACCGGCTGCGGCTGTCGCTTGCGGCAGCCAGGGTGCGCGCCGTCGAGGACAATGAGGCGCTGCTCGAAGCCGGTGGCTTTTCGCGCCTGCTTGCCTTCGCCGTCAAATGGGAAAAGCCGTTGTTTCCGCTGAAAGGTGCCGATCTCACGGCGCTCGGCGCAACTCCAGGACCGAAACTCGGCGAAATCCTCAGGAATCTCGAGGCGGAATGGGTCGAAGCCGGGTTTACCCCTGATCGCGACGCGCTCCTCAAGCGCGCCGCCGAAGCTTTGAACGCCGGGTAGATCAGGCCGCGTCGCGGCTCTTTTCGATGCGCGAGCGGATCGCCTCGATCATCGTCTCGCGGATAACCGTTTCGCCATGCGTCTCGCGCATGTGCTCGACGGCACGGCGCATCACCTCGGCCTCCTCGTCGGCACGCGTGTGCCAGTCACAGCCGGGCACGAGTGACCCGCAGTGAAATTCCTTCATCAGGTTTCTCCTTTTCCTCCGTGAAGCCTGGTCGAGGCTTCGGTACTTTTTTGGCTCATGGTCCAGTTCCAGGGTTTAATCCGCGGACCGCGAGCGGGTGAGAAGCATAACACAGATGGGACGGCATTGGTTGCGGTCAACGGCAAAAAGGCGGAGCAGCGCTGCTCCGCCCTCTTAACACTATCCCGAAACAGGACCGGACATCGTCTCATCCTGCTCTGGCGGGCAAGCCATCATTTTGCGGCCTTGACGGCCTCGGCGACCTTGTTCTTGCCCTTCATATCCCATGAGACACGGACTTTTTCACCGACCGTCAGGCCAGGATCCTTGAAGGTCTTGGGAAGCGTAAAAGACGATCCATCATCGAGGACCAGGCTCATGGCCGTCGTGTCAAAGGTCTTGATCGTCCCGGTGGTGTGCTTGACGGCGGCGAATGCCACTGAACCGGAAGCGAGAAGGGCAGCGGCGGCAGCCGAAACAATGATCTTGCGCATTGCGAAGTACTCCTGGAAGTAGGGCATCCCTCTCAATGAGGTGCCCCGCGTCGTCTGGGCCGTCCGGTCGCGTCGAGTCGCGGCTCGCTTTGTCTGACGCAATTCCGGTCGGAAAGCCGTTTCGCACTTTCCTGGAATTGCGCGCAGGCGAACCGCCGGCGCTTCCCGACCCGGCCCCACAAATAGGCCAGTCTTTTCAACGGCCTATTAGACGAAAAAGAAATTTTGCGCCGCACCGTGTGCCACATTCCATGCCTATTTCAAGCGAATGGGACATCAATGCGACTCACGCAAGGCTCACCATTTTGTTACGGCCAGCGGACCTCGGGCGGCAGGCTGGAGAGAATGGACGCGACATTGCCGCCGGTCTTCAGTCCGAAGATGGTGCCGCGATCGTGAAGCAGATTGAATTCGACATAGCGGCCGCGTCGGATGAGCTGTTCGTCACGGTCGCCATCGGTCCAGTTCTCGTTGAAGTTGGCGCGCACGAGGTGACCGTAGACGACGAGAAAGGAGCGGCCGACATCCCGGACGAAGTTGAAATCGGCATTCCAGCCGCCTTTGTCCTCGCCCGAATGCAGCCAGTCGAAAAAGATGCCGCCGGTGCCGCGCGGCTCGTTGCGGTGCGACAGATAGAAGTACTCGTCGCACCAGGCCTTGAATTTCGGGTAATCGGCGACCGCGGCATTCTTCTCGCAAGCGAATTGCATGGCGCGGTGGAAGGCGAGGGTATCAGGGTCGTCCTGGGTGCGGCGGCGATCGAGCACCGGTGTCAGATCGGCGCCGCCGCCGAACCATTGGCTGGAAGTGACCACCATGCGCGTGTTCATGTGCACGGCCGGAACGTTGGGATTCCACGGGTGCGCGATCAGCGAAATGCCGGATGCCCAGAAGCGTGGGTCTTCCTCGGCACCGGGCATCTGCTTCCTGAATTCGGGCGAGAACTCGCCATGGACGGTCGAAGTGTGGACGCCGACCTTTTCGAAGACGCGGCCGTGCATCATCGACATGGTGCCGCCGCCGCCGCGCCCCTCGTCACGTTCCCATGGCGTCTTCTCGAAGCGGCCGGGCGACCACGAGGCCAGCGGCCCGCCAAGGTCCTGCTCGATCTGCTCGAAGGTGGCGCAGATGCGTTCGCGCAGGGCCTCGAACCACAGCCGTGCCTTCATCTTCTTTTGTTCGATGTCGGCGGGCAGGCCTGCCGGTATTTCTGGTCGTTCCAAGTGCCGTCTCCGGTTGGGGCGGCGAGTCCCACAAATGACTCGTCTTTTGCCGGCGCGATCCCTAATCTCTTAAGGGCAAGGGTCAAGTCACTTTGGTTTTGCGCATGATCCTTTCCGAAACTCGATACCGATTTCGGGTCATGCGCCAGGTGCAAGGAGTTGTTTCGTGCGCACCCCGGCAAGACCGCCGCTGGGTGGCCTGAAGAAAAGGCTCGATCAAAGCCGGGCCGAGCGCGTGCGTATGCCGCGCGATGGTTTCCTGCGCGAGACCTTCGTGCTGCCGCGCTCCGATGCGCGGCTCAAGGCCAAGGAATGGTTCGAGCGCTTTCCCAAGCAGGCCTACTGGACCGAGATCGAAAGCTGGTTCGAGCGGCCGGGCGACCTCATCGAGTTCACCATCAGGCGGTTGCCAGCGGCTGACTAGGATGTCCTCGAGAGAGGCGGAGCAACCAGCCTCCTTGCCCCTGTCCCCTCGCGCGCCAGCCGGTCGCCCTTGTTGCGCAGCGGGCATTTGTCGATCGACATGCAGCCACAGCCGATGCAGTCGGTCAGCCCGTCGCGCAGTTTCTTCAACTGGGCGATCTTGTGATCGAGCCCGTCGCGCCAGGCGGTCGACAAAACGTTCCAGTCATCGCGCGTTGGCGTGCGGCCTTCTGGCAGCGAGGCCAGGGCTTCACCGATCTCGGCCAGCGAGATGCCGACCTCCTGCGCGACCTTGATGATCGCCACACGTCGCAGCACGTCGCGGCCGTAGCGGCGCTGGTTGCCCGACGTGCGGTGGCTGCGGATCAGGCCGCGGGCCTCGTAGAAATGCAATGCCGATACCGCCACCCCGCTGCGCATGGCGACCTGGCCGACTGTTAATTCCGTAACAGCAGCCATTTCGCACTTTCCGCTTGACCTCAAGTTAAGTTGAGCTTGTAGCGAAGAAATATCGTTTGGGCAAATGCAGGAGAAGGCGATGTGCGCCTGGGTGAGAATAAGTGGAGAAAGCTCTGTCGTCGTCGACGATAGGGGTGATGTTGTCGATGGGTTGTGGATTCTATCCGAGTTGCCGGATGGCTTCGCCCGCCGCCATGGCGACGGAAAGCGCGACGTTGATGCTGCGCGCCGTACCCTGCATCGGGATGGTCAGCCGCGCATCCGCCGCCTGGTGGACAGGGTCCGGCACGCCTGCGGATTCCCGGCCGAACAGGAGTATGTCGCCTTCGGCGAAGATGAAGCTGGTGTAGGCCGTCGTGGCTTTGGTCGACAGCAGCACCAGCCGGCGCGAACCAGCCTTGCGCCATTCCTCGAAGGCGTGCCAGTCGACATGCCGGGTCAGGGCGGCCATTTCGAGGTAGTCCATGCCGGCGCGCTTGAGCGCTTTGTCGGAGAGCGGAAATCCGGCCGGTTCGATGATGTCGACGCCGAGTCCGAGGCACGCGGCGAAGCGCAGGATTGTTCCGGTGTTGCCGGCAATGTCAGGCTGGTAGAGCGCGATGCGGAGACGACAGCTCATTTCCGCGTCCTTCTAATAAGTGGCGGATCGGCCACAGCGGCCTGGCGGTTTTGGAAATTGCTGGACCTGCGGGTGGCTATTTTCTGCGAAGTCGGGTATACAACCAGCATTGTCAACCCGAACCGATGGAGGGGTAATTCATGATGACCATGCACATCCAGCGCCCCTCTCGTGGGCTTACCTGCCTGCCGGCGGTTTCGGTACGACGATTCTCCTGACTCTCTAAGACTTGATCGCACCGATTCCCGCCGAAACGATTTTTCGGCTCCCGAAGGAATCCTGCGATGTTTTTCAAAAAGTCAAAAGGGCTGAACGCCCCATCTGAAGCTGTCCGGACCGATGATCGTCGTCATGTCCAGACCGACGCAATGCGTGCCTCCGGCCGAATGCCGGCGGACGATATTGCTTCGCCTTTTTATCTCGATTTTCACACGGAGGACGGACCGATGTTCGATCCCTACAGAATACCTGGCTCGAGGAGCCTGCATATCCATCGACTGCCGACCTGGGCGCTGCTGATCGGCGACACCTATTCGTCGGCGGTGCACGCCGAGGTTCGCCGCCGGCCGCATCGCGGCATGCTGCCGGATGTCGATTTTTCGCGCGCGGTTCCCGATCTGAGCCGGCCTTCGCTGGTGCGCCGGATCATCCGGCTGATCCGGCCGGGCGCGAAAAACCGGGCTGGCGGCACCGTGTCGTCAGGATCGTCTGGCGCAGCTGTCGGCGAAAAGCCCGCGAGCCCCTATATTGTGCGAAGCAGGGCCGACGGTCCGGGTGATTCCAGACCGTCGGCCCTTGACGCCATGGGTTCCGGGGATTTCGTACGCTCACGTGCCGCGTAAGCGGCAAACACATTTCACAGGCATAACCTATGTTGTTGTTTAGCTGGTTTGAAAAAAGGCTCGATCCGTTCCCCGCAGCGGAACCGGTCGAGCCGCCCAAGACGCTGGTTGCCTTCTGCCTGCATTATACGCGCGGCGCATGGCCCTATATCCTTTTCGACGCGGTGCTGGTGACGGCCATCGCGATCGCGGAAGTATGGATGTTCGGCTTCCTCGGCCGCATCGTCGACTGGCTGTCGGGACAGAATCGCGAAACCTTCCTGCAGACGGAAGCCTGGAAGCTCGCCGGCATGGCCTTCATCGTGCTGTTCGCGCTGCCGGGCACGGTATGGCTGCATTCGTTTCTCAACCAGCAGACGCTGATGGGCAATTATCCCATGCGCATCCGCTGGCAGGTGCACCGCTATCTGCTCAAGCAGTCGATGAGTTTCTACCAGGACGAGTTCGCCGGCCGCATCGCGACAAAGCTGATGCAGACGGCTCTCGCCGTGCGGGAATGCGTCATCAAGGTGATCGACGTCCTGAACTACGTTATCGTCTATTTCCTCGGCATGCTGCTCATCGTCGGCTCGGCCGACTGGCGGCTGGCCGCGCCGCTCGGCTTCTGGCTGGTCGGCTATATCCTTTTGCTGCGATTTTTCATTCCCCGGCTGGGCAAGGTCGGCGAGGAGCAGGCCAATGCGCGCTCGATCATGACGGGCCGGGTCGTTGACAGCTACTCCAACATCCAGACGGTCAAGCTGTTCAGCCATGCACGCCGCGAAGCGTCATTCGCCAAAGACGGCATGTCCGGCTTTCTCGAAACGGTCTACCGGTCGATGCGGCTGGTGACAGTGCTTTTCGGCTCGCTCTACATACTGAACGCGCTGCTCTTGTTCTCGGTGACCGCGATGGCGCTGTGGCTGTGGCTGGGGCAAGCCGTGACGATCGGCGCGGTCGCCGTGGTCATCGGCCTTGTGCTCAGGATGTGGGGCATGTCGCAATGGATCATGTGGGAAATGTCGGGCCTGTTCGAAAACATCGGCACGGTGCAGGACGGCATCGCCTCGATCTCGCTGCCGCGCCTTGTCGAGGACAGGCCGGACGCGAAGGAGATCAGCGTTTCCAGGGGTGAGATCCGCTTCGAGGACATTCGCTTCCACTACGGCAAGCAGAAGGGTGTGATCGAAGGCTTGTCGCTGGCGGTGAAGCCGGGCGAAAAGGTCGGCATCGTCGGCCGTTCCGGCGCCGGCAAGTCGACGCTGGTCAACCTGTTGCTGCGCTTCTATGACCTCGAAGCCGGCCGGATTCTGATCGATGGCCAGGAGATCGCCGGTGTGAAGCAGGATTCGCTGCGTGCGCAGATCGGCATGGTCACGCAGGACACCTCGCTGCTGCATCGTTCGGTGCGCGAGAACATCCTCTATGGCCGGCCCGATGCCTCGGAAGAGCTGCTTGTCGAGGCGGCGCGGCGCGCCGAGGCGCTGGACTTCATATCAGGGCTTTCGGATGCCGGCGGCCGCAAGGGCTTCGATGCCCATGTCGGCGACCGCGGCGTCAAATTGTCCGGTGGCCAGCGGCAACGCGTCGCCATTGCGCGCGTTATGTTGAAGGACGCACCTATACTTATCCTTGACGAAGCGACCTCGGCGCTTGATTCCGAAGCCGAGGCGGCGATCCAGGAGAATCTCTACAGGCTCATGCAAGGCAAAACCGTCATCGCCATAGCGCACCGGCTCTCGACCATCGCGGCGATGGACAGGCTGGTGGTGATGGACAAGGGTCGTGTCATCGAGGAAGGTTCGCACGAGGAACTCGTCGCCCGCGGCGGGCTCTACGCGCAGCTCTGGCAGCGCCAGTCGGGCGGGTTCCTGCTTGAGGACGGTCCCGCCGACCCCGCCAACGATGCACTTGCAAAGGGGCAAGCCGCAGAATGATGGCCGCCGCATGATGACAGCCGTCTATCGCTGGTTCGAGAACTGGGTCTATCCGTTCAGGGAGCCAGCGAATCTTCGGCCACCGACCAGCGTCGGCGGTTTCCTCTGGCACTATGTCGGCCAGGCGAAGTTCGCCTTCTTCGCCATGCTGGTCATCGGCGGCATCGCGCCGCTGGTCGAGGCCGGCCTGTTCTACTTCGTCGGGCGGCTGGTCGATATTCTCGACCAGCTTCCCGCCGAGCGCAGCTGGCACGCACTGTGGGCCGCCGCCGGCCCTGAACTGGTTTTCATGGCCGTGGTGGTGCTGGTCATCCGCACCGTCGTCGTTGGCCTTTCTGCCCTGGTCGACGAACAGACGATCACACCGGGCTTCTACAATCTGGTGCGCTGGCAGGCGCACCGGCATGTCTCGCGCCAGTCCTACGCCTTCTTCCAGAACGATTTCGCCGGCCGCATCGCGACAAAGGTCTGGCAGGCGGGGCAAGCCACCGGCGACCTGATGGAAAGCTTCATCGAGGTCGTCTGGTTCATGATCGTCTACACGGTGACGACGCTGGCGCTGGTCGCAGGCCTCGATCTCAGGCTGGCGGTGCTGGTGGTGATCTGGATTTCCGCTTTCGCTTGGCTGGCCAAGCTCTACTTGCCGGCAATCCGCAAGCATGCCGAGGAAACCGCCGAGGCCGGCTCGATGATCACCGGTCGCATCGTCGATTCCTATTCCAACGTGCAGACGCTGAAACTGTTCTCGGCCGACGGCGACGACCGCTACATCAGGAACGGTTTCGACATCTACCTCGACGCATTGCGCCCGTTCACCCGCCGGCTGACCGGCGTGCGCATGGCGCTGACGACGCTGTCGGGCATCATGATCACGGCAATCGGCTGCTTTGCCGTCTATCTCTGGGTCGAGGGCTCGATCACCGTCGGCGCGGTCGCCTTCACCCTGTCGCTGGTGCTGCGGCTCAACATGCTGCTCGGCCGGCTGATGATGCAGCTCAACAGCATCTTGCGAAACCTCGGCGTGCTGGAGAACTCCAAGGCGCTGATTTCGCAGCCGCTCGGCCTCACCGACGCGCCCGACGCCAAGGAACTCGTGGTGGCAGGCGGGCGTATCGAGGTGAACAACGTCGAGTTCCATTACGGCAAGGGGTTCGGCGTGCTGAACGGCATCGACCTTGTCGTCAAGCCGGGCGAGAAGGTCGGGCTGGTCGGGCCGTCCGGGGCCGGCAAGACGACGCTCGCGAACCTGATCCTGCGGCTCTACGATCTGGAGAGCGGGTCGATCACCATCGATGGCCAGGATGTCGCCAAAGTCACGCAGAATTCGCTGCGCGCCAATATCGGCGTCGTCAGCCAGGACACGGCGCTGTTCCACCGTTCGCTGCGCGACAACATCAAGCTCGGCATGCCTGACGCGACCGACGCGGAGGTGATCGCTGCGGCGAAAAAGGCCGAGGCGCACGAGTTCATCCTGACCTTGCGCGACAACAGGGACCGCGCCGGCTACGAGGCCTTTGTCGGCGAGCGCGGCGTCAAATTGTCGGGCGGCCAGCGCCAGCGCGTGGCGATCGCCCGCGTCTTCCTCAAGGATGCGCCGATCCTGATTCTCGACGAAGCGACCTCGGCGCTCGATTCCGACATCGAGGCGGCGATCCAGGAAAATCTGACGCGGCTGATGGAAAACAAGACGGTCATCGCCATCGCCCACCGGCTGTCGACGATCGCGGCACTCGACCGACTGGTGGTGCTCGACGGCGGCCGCATCGTCGAACAGGGCACGCATGACGAGTTGGTATCTCTCGATGGGCTCTATGCGCGGCTGTGGAAGCGGCAGTCCGGCGGTTTTCTCTATCACGAGGACAGCGTGCTCGAAGAGACACGCCCGGCGGAGTAGCTCCATGGGTGGATCAACAGGCGCCATCTCAGAGGTCGGCTACGTGCTCAAGCGGCTCCGACCGACCATGCCGGCCTTCGACACGCTGAAGGAAGAGAGCCGGCTGGAAGGCTACTGGATGCTGGTGCGCCTGGCGGATGGCTGGGCAAGTGGCCGCAACAAGTTCCTGAAACGCGGCGAGGCGCTGTACGGAGCCTGGGATGGAAGGGAACTCGCCGGCGTGTGCGGGTTGAACATCGATCCCTATTTCGAGGCCAGGGACCACGGCCGGGTCCGGCACCTGTTCGTCAGTGCGCGTCACCGTCGCGCCGGCCTTGGCCGGATGCTGATCGAAACCGTTATCGACAGGGCACGTCACCATTTCGCCGCGCTGAACACCCGCGCGCCGCAAGAGGCTTTTGGTTTTTACGCACGGCTTGGATTTACGCACGTGGAAGGCGAAGAATTCGTCACTCACCGCATGGTTTTCGCGAAAGGAGACTGAAATGTCCTTGCGTCCGCCATCTCATCTTGCCGGCGGCTCGGCCGCTGAAGCCGCCTTCGACGCGCTCGGCCATGAAATATTGGCGGAAAAGGCGGCAGCACTTGGCCGCGCCGGCCAGCGGGTAGAGGAAACGCTGGCCAGGCTGCGCGACAATGCCGACGAGCAACTGCGCCCCCGGCTGCTCAAGGATGCCGCCGAGGCGGTGCATGGCTATTTCATCCAGCGCGAGCTGTGCGGCTTGCGCAAGCACGATGCCGTCATTCGTGAATACAACATCCCGAAAGCGGTGCTGGCCAGGCTCGGCGCGAAATAGGGGTCACTCAAGCCATTCGGTGATGAAGCTGCCGTTTTCATGGATGTCGGTCGTTTCCAGCGGGCCTGGGCCGAGATTAGTGAATTTGTGCGGCGTGTTGGGCGGCACGATCAGGATCTGGCCGGCGGATGCCTCGATCTCCTGGTCGCCGACAGTGAACAGGCCGGTGCCCTGGCGGATGATGAAGATCTCCGCGTAGGGATGCGTGTGCAGGCGGGGGCCGCCGCCGACGCCAGGCAAATAGTTGAAGATCAGGCAGGAGTTGGAGCCGTAGGCGCCACATTGCAATTCGCCCTTCCAATGGTCGGAGCGAACAGACCAGGTGTCGCGGTCTATGACGTGTGCCATGATGGCAAGGATAGACCCGGCTGGCGCCTTGTGTCGAGCCGAACAGGGGCGTCGGATTTGCGGTTGTTTCCCGGTTGTTTAGCGATGTTTGGCGGCTATCCGGCGTCGCGTTGAGCGGTGGCGGATTTTGTCCCCGCGACAATCTGCCCTTGTGCCTTCACCCGTCTGGACAAAAACGGGCTTCACGCATAAACCGAAGTCCAAATGCCGGAGGAATTCGCAAGCCTGTTCGCCATGCGCTGTCGGGTTGGCGTAATTGAGCGGGGAACAAGGCTCAGCCACCGGCACGGAAGAGGCGAAAGGATCAGGCACCCGTGAGCGCAACCGACACCCAGGATCCCAACCGTCGTGATTTTCTCTACGTCGCCACCGGCATGGCCGCAGTGGTCGGCGCGGGTGCCTTCGCGTGGCCGTTCATCGACCAGATGCGCCCCGATGCCTCGACGCTGGCGCTCGCTTCCGTCGAAGTCGACGTCGCCTCGCTGACGCCGGGCATGTCGCTGATCGTCAAATGGCGCGGCAAGCCGGTCGTGGTCCGCAACCGCACCGAACAGGAAATGAAGGACGGCGAGGCCGTCAAGCTGGCCGATCTCAAGGACCCGATCGCCCGCAACGCCAATCTGCCGGCCGATGCACCGGCGACCGACGCCAACCGCACCACACCCGGCAAGGAAGCCTGGATGGTGATGGTTCAGGTCTGCACCCATCTCGGCTGCATTCCGCTCGGCCAGGAAGGCGATTTCGGCGGCTGGTTCTGCCCATGCCACGGCTCGGTCTACGACACGGCCGGACGCATCCGCCAAGGCCCGGCGCCTGAGAACATGGCGGTGCCGGTATTCAAGTTCATTTCCGATACCAAGATCCTTATCGGTTGAGGCAGGGGACATTTCGATGAGCGAGGGACACTCGACCTATACGCCCAAAACCGGTCTCGGACGCTGGTTCGACGCCCGCATGCCGCTGCCGCGGCTGGTCTATGACAGCTTCGTCGCCTATCCGGTGCCGCGCAACCTCAACTACGCTTGGACGTTTGGCGGCATCCTGTCGATCATGCTGGTGGCGCAGATGCTGACCGGCATCGTGCTGGCCATGCACTACACGGCCGACACCAATCTCGCCTTCGGCTCGGTCGAGAAGATCATGCGCGACGTGAATTCGGGGTGGCTGCTGCGCTACATGCATTCGAACGGCGCCTCGTTCTTCTTCGTCGCCGTCTACATCCACATCTTCCGTGGCCTCTATTACGGCTCCTACAAGGCGCCGCGCGAGCTGCTGTGGATCCTCGGCTGCATCATCTATCTCCTGATGATGGCGACCGGCTTCATGGGCTACGTGCTGCCATGGGGCCAGATGAGCTTCTGGGGTGCCACCGTCATCACGGGTTTCTTCAGCGCCATTCCGCTGGTCGGCGACTGGATCCAGCAGCTGCTGCTCGGCGGCTTTGCCGTCGACAACCCGACGCTGAACCGCTTCTTTGCGCTGCACTATCTGTTGCCGTTCATGATTGCCGGCGTCGTCGTTTTGCACATCTGGGCGCTGCATGTCGTGGGCCAGTCGAATCCGACGGGTATCGAGGTCAAGTCGAAGACCGACACTGTCGCCTTCACCCCCTACGCGACCATCAAGGACGCGTTCGGCATGATCGTGTTCCTGTTCTTCTTCGCCTATTTCGTCTTCTACCTGCCGAACTATCTCGGCCATCCCGACAACTACATCGTCGCCAACCCGCTGAAGACGCCGGCCCACATCGTGCCCGAATGGTACTTCCTCCCGTTCTACGCGATCCTGCGCGCCATCACCTTCAATGTCGGGCCGATCAACTCCAAGCTCGGCGGCGTGCTGTGCATGTTCGGCGCCATCGTCATGTTGTTCCTGGTGCCGTGGCTCGACACTTCGAAGGTACGCTCTGCCGTTTACCGGCCCTGGTACAAGCTGTTCTTCTGGCTGTTCGTGGCCGATGCCATCCTGCTTGGCTGGCTGGGCTCGCAGCCGGCCGAAGGCAGCTATGTGTTCATGGCGCAGATGGCGACATTGTTCTACTTCGCCTTCTTCCTGATCGCGCTGCCGGTGCTCGGCCTGATCGAGACGCCGCGACGGCTGCCGAACTCGATCACCGAGGCGGTCCTCGAGAAGAACAAGGGCGGCAGCGGACATCCGGCGGGCGCTACGGCGGCGCCGGAAACCAAAGGCTGAGCGGGTAGAGAATCTAAGGGGATTTGGCATGAAAAAGATTCTCACCTCGCTGGCGCTGGTCGGCCTCGTGGCCGTCGGCATCGGGTCGGCGGGCACTTGGGCGATCGCCGCCGAAGAGGCGCACAACGCCGCCGCGCCGACGCATTTCCCGATCGACGAGCCGAAGGAAATGGACTGGAGTTTCACCGGCCCGTTCGGTACCTATGACAAGGCGCAGCTGCAGCGCGGCCTCAAGGTCTACAAGGAAGTCTGCTCGGCCTGCCATTCGATGAACATGGTGGCGTTCCGCACGCTGTCGGACCTCGGCTATTCCGATGCGCAGATCAAGACGCTGTCGGCCGAGTACACGATCCATGACGGTCCCAACGATGCCGGCGACATGTTCGACCGTCCCGGCAAGCCGTCCGACCACTTCCCGCCACCGTTCGCAAACGACGAAGCGGCCGCCGCTTCCAATGGTGGTGCTGCTCCGCCCGACATGTCGCTGCTGGCCAAGGCGCGCGGCGTCGAGCGCGGTTTTCCGCAATTCGTCTTCGACATCTTCACTCAGTATGACGCGGGCGGGCCCGACTATATCCACTCGCTGCTGACAGGCTATAACGAGACACCGCCTGCCGGCATGGTTATCCCGGAAGGCACCCACTACAACCCTTATTTCATGTCGGGCGTGTCGCTGAAGATGCCCAACCCGCTGTCCGACGGCCAGGTGACCTATGATGACGGCGCGCCGCAGACAGTCGACCAGTACTCCCGCGACGTTTCCGCCTTCCTGATGTGGGCGGCCGAGCCGCATATGGAAGACCGCAAGAAGACCGGTTTTCGCGTGCTGGTGTTCCTGCTTCTGTTCGGCGCTCTGGTCTATCTCACCAAGCGCAAGGTGTGGGAAGGCGTGGCGCATTGAGCCACACAATCAAGTGATCGCGAAGGGCGCCGAGAGGCGCCCTTTTGCATTTCCGGAGGCTGGTCATGTCACATGGCCGTCACCGCATCCGGCGATCCTGTGCTGCTCTCATCAAAGGATCGCATTCATGAAAAGATACGCATCGCTCGCGGCAGGCCTGTTGCTGCTCATCGTGGGCTCGGCCGCGCAAGCGGAAGACGCCCAGCCCTTCATCACCAACAAGGATGTCGACCTGACGATGATCCTGCCGCCGCCGCCGGCAAACGATTCGGCACAAACCAAGGCCGAACTCGGCGAGGTGCTGACTTTGCAGGTCACGCGCACCCCGGAGATGGTCGCCAGCGCGGTGGCCGATGCCGAGGAGAATGTCTGGCGCTTTGCCGACGTGATGGGGCCGAAATTCAACAAGGAAACGCTGCCGAAATTCAGCGCCTTCTTCGATCGCGTGGTGGCTACCGAAGGCGCTGTCGTCGATCCCGCCAAGGATGTCTGGAAGCGCCCGCGCCCGCATCAGCTCAGCGATCTCGTCAAGCCTGCGGTCAAGCTGTCGAGCTCCGGTTCCTGGCCTTCCGGACACGCCACCGTCGGCACGATGATGGGCATCATTCTGTCCGACATGGTTCCGGAAAAGCGCGCCGAGATCATGGCACGCGCGAGCAAATACGCTCACAACCGCGTGGTTGGCGGCATCCATTTTGCGTCCGATGTCGAGATGGGCAGGATTTCCGGCAGCGTCATTGCCGCAGTCCTGCTCAACCGGGACGACTTCAAGGCTGAATATGAAGTGGCCAGGGCCGAGCTTCGTTCCGATCTCGGCATGTAATCCTCGTCAGCCGGATTTAGACGGGAAGGGGCGCTTAAGGCGCTCCTTTCTTGTCTGCGCCATTGCTTAGGCGGAAGTTCGGCAATTAGTCCGTTGGCATGGCGGCATGAGGTTGATATTCGACGCATCGAACGGTGGCGAGAAGCTCGTCCCGCCATGGCTTTTGGATTTCGATGATGCGGCTCAGCGACTGTCACAACTTTTCCGATTTCCGGCTGATGGCACAGCAGCGGCTGCCCGGGCCGATCTTCAATTACATTGACGGCGCGGCTGACGATGAGGTCACCTACCGCCGCAACGCCGCAAGCTTCGAGACCTGTGACCTGGTTCCCAACGTGCTGCGCGGAGTGAGCGAGGTCGACATGTCGGTGACGGTCATGGGCCAGAAGCTGGCGATGCCGTTCTATTGCTCGCCGACCGCCTTGCAGCGCCTGTTCCACCATCAGGGCGAGCGCGCGGTCGCCAAGGCCGCAGCCAAGTATGGCACCATGTTCGGCGTCTCGTCGCTTGGCACCGTCAGCCTCGAGGAGGCGCGCAGCATCAGCAGCAGTCCGCAGGTCTACCAGTTCTATTTCCATCGGGACCGCGGTCTTAACCGGGCGATGATGCAGCGGGCAAAGCAGGTCGGCGTCGAGGTGATGATGCTGACCGTCGACAGCATCACCGGAGGAAATCGCGAGCGCGACAAACGCACCGGCTTTGCCATTCCCTTCAAGCTCAACCTTGCCGGTATGGCGCAGTTCGCGCTCAAGCCGGCCTGGGCGATCAATTATTTCACGCATGAGGGGTTCAAGCTGCCGCAGCTCGACGAGCATGTCGACATGGGCGGCGGCACGATGTCGATCAGCCGCTACTTCACCGAGATGCTAGACCCGTCGATGACGTGGGACGATGTCGCTGAGATGGTCAAGCTTTGGTCGGGTCCGTTCTGTCTCAAGGGCGTTATGTCGGTAGAGGACGCAAGACGCGCCGTCGACATCGGCTGCAGCGGCATCGTGCTGTCGAACCATGGCGGGCGGCAGCTGGATGGCTCGCGGGCGGCGTTCGACCAGCTTGCCGAGATCGTCGATGCCGTTGGCGACAGGATCGATGTCATCATGGATGGCGGCGTGCAGCGCGGCACCCATGTGCTGAAAGCGCTATCGCTCGGTGCCAAGGCCGTCGGCGTCGGACGCTACTATCTGTTCCCGCTCGCGGCGGCGGGCCAGCCCGGCGTCGAACGGGCGCTTGAGCAGATGCGGGTCGAGATCGAACGCGGCATGAAGCTGATGGGCTGCAGTTCGATCGAACAATTGTCGCGCAAGAACCTCCGTTTCAGGTAATCTCGACCCATGAAATCCTCCCTCGAAGACACATTGCTCGCCGCGATCCGTACCATTCCGGACTATCCCAAGCCCGGCATCCTGTTTCGCGACATCACCACGCTGCTCGGCAATGCGCGCGCCTTCCGCCGCGCCATCGACGAACTGGTACATCCCTACGCCGGCCAGAAGATCGATAAGATCGCCGGCATCGAGGCACGCGGGTTCATCCTTGGCGGCGCCGTCGCCCATCAGCTCTCGGCCGGCTTCGTGCCGATCCGCAAGAAAGGCAAGCTGCCCTACGAGACGGTGCGCGTCGCCTATAGCCTGGAATATGGGCTGGACGAGATGGAGATGCACAAGGACGGCGTTGCTCCGGGCGAGAAGGTGATCCTTGTCGACGATCTGATCGCCACCGGCGGCACCGCGGAGGCGGCGGTCAAACTTCTGCGCCAGATCGGCGCCGATATCCTCGCCGCCTGTTTCGTCATCGACCTGCCGGACCTCGGCGGCCGCGCCAAGCTCGAAGCCCTCGGTGTGCCGGTCAGAACGCTGATAGGGTTCGAGGGGCATTAGGTTTCTCCCTCGCCCCGTTTACGGGGAGAGGGAAGCGAAGCGAGCAACGCGAGCGGAGCAGGGTGAGGGGTAAGTACGACCGTCGAGTTTAAGACACCAACGCTGGCGCCGCCCCTCATCCGCCCTTCGGGCACCTTCTCCCCGTAAACGGGGCGAAGGAAAAAGCTACTCCACCTTCACCAGCACGGCGCTTTCGAACTCGAGCACCTTGTCGCCGGTGGGATCGAAAGCTTCCGAACGCAGCGCCAGCAGCCGCCAGCCGGGGCGTGAGGCGATTGGGCGGTGCGACAGCGCGGTGCGCGTGAAGGTGATGGTTTGCCCGGCATAGACCGGCTTCAGCCATTTCAGGTTCTTGAAGCCGGGCGAGGGGCCGAATTCCGGCACCGGACCGGGACCGCTCCACGCAGCGATCTCGGCGTCCATGCGGTTTTCCAGATTGAGTTTCATCCAGGTCGCGGCCGTGTGCCAGCCAGACGCGCAGAGGCCGCCAAGAACGCTTTTCTTCGCGGCCTCCTCGTCGATATGGAAGATTTGCGGGTCGTACTTGCGGGCGAAGGCCTTGATCGCCTCGGGCTCGAATGTGTGCGAGCCGAGCGTGACGGTGGTGCCGATACGGAAGAACTCGTCCAGTGTCATGCTTGGCTCCCCGCGGCATCGCGCGTGAGGAACATGACGGAGTTCTCGAGCTCGAAGACGCTTTCGCCACGCTGGTTGAACAGCTCGCTGCGCATGGTGACGAAGCCGAGTTGCGGCTTCGATTTCGACAGGCGCTTGGCAACAACCATCAGGGTGCCGGTCAGTTGGTCGCCGGCCAGGACCGGTTTCTTCCATTTGACCTGATCGACTCCGGGCGCGCCCTGGCAGGTCGAGTCCAGCAGGAACGCATCGCAGAGCATGCGCATGAACATGGCGCAGGTGTGCCAGCCCGACGCTGCCAGCCCCCCGAGGATGCTGGCCTTGCCGGCCTCCTCGTCGAGATGCATCGGCTGCGGGTCAAATTCTCCGGCAAATTCGACGATCTCGGCGGCACTCACGAGCTTCGAGCCGAGGTCGATCGATTCGCCCTCGATGAAGTCCTCATAGGCCCATGCTTTTATCTCTGCAGTCATGGTCTGGAATCCGGCTTGTCGACCCACGATCCCCAGGATCGGGGTTTCCGGATGCAGGCCGGCGTTCATTTGGTCAAGCGATTTCTACTGCGCCAGCCTGTGGCAGGACCGACAACGCCACTCAGAGCCAGCCGCGGCGGCGGAAGTACCAGAAGGGCAGGATCGCCGACAGCACCATCATGGCGATGGCGAAGGGATAGCCAAGTTGCCATTTCAACTCGGGGATGATGTCGAAATTCATGCCGTAGACCGAGGCGACCAAAGTCGGCGGCAGGAAAATGACGGCGGCGACCGAGAAGATCTTGATGATGGCGTTCTGCTCGATCGAGATCATGCCGAGCGTGGCGTCCAGCAGGAAGGAGATCTTCTGCGACAGGAAGGTGGCGTGGTCGGCGAGCGACAGCACGTCGCGAGACAGCGTCTTGATGCGCGCCTTGGTGTCCTTGCTCATCTTGGTGCGGGTCGAGGCATGGGCGAAGAAGCCTGCCAGGCGCTGCAGCGAGATCAGGCTGTCGCGGATCGAGGAGGCGATGTCCTCCTTGCGGCCGATGGCTTTCAGCAACTCCTGGAAATCACGGTTGCGCTTGGAAACCTTGGTCGACCGCGCCTCGAAGATATCGCGCGAGATCGCCTCGATGTCGCGGCCGGCGCGTTCCAGAATGTCGGCAAGACGGTCGACGATCGCCTCCAGCAAGCCGATCAGAATGGTGTCGCCGCTGGTGCAGCCGGTCGCCACCTTTTCGGCGCGCTGCGGAAAGGTCTTGAAAGCTTTCGGTTCGTGGTAGCGCACCGTGATCAGTCTTGTGCCGGCGAGCACGAAGGTAACCGGGGACATCAAGGGATCGTCGATTTCGGTCTGGGCGGGCAGGGTGGCGGTCATGAAATAGGCGCCGTCCTCGACATAGAGGCGGCTCGAAATCTCAATCTCCTCCATCTCCTCGCGCGTCGGAATGGCAACGCCGAGCCAGCTCTCGATCGTCGCTTCCTCTTCCTTTGTCGGGTTGAACAGGTCCGCCCAGACGATGGTCTCGCTGTTTGCCAGGAGATCGTCGACGACGCGCAGGCGGTCATTGTCCACGACGAAGGCCTTGATCATCGCCTGATATCCCTTGCTGGGGCCAAAGGGTGCGTTCGGATTGACGCGTCGTGTTGGATTGCACGGGTTCTCGACGTCAGCGCCGACCGTGCGTCTGCCGCTTAGACCTGTGACGTGACAAAATCAAGACAACCGGCTGTAGGGCGGATGGCCGCCGTCGCCTTGGAAGCATGTATCGAGGAACTTCGCCGACAGCTTGCCGGGATGTTCTCGAGCGCTTCAGGCATCAGGTGTTGAACTTGAACAACAGCACATCGCCGTCCTGGACGACATATTCCTTGCCTTCGTCGCGCGCCTTGCCGGCTTCCTTGGCCGCCACTTCGCCGCCCAGTGTGACGAAGTCGTTGTAGGAGATGGTCTGGGCGCGGATGAAGCCGCGCTCGAAATCGGTGTGGATGACACCGGCGGCCTGTGGCGCCTTGTCGCCCCTATGAATGGTCCAGGCGCGCGTCTCCTTCGGCCCGGCGGTGAAATAGGTGATGAGGTGCAGCAAATCGTAGCCGGCGCGGATGACCTTGTTGAGGCCTGGCTCGTCGAGGCCGAGCGAGGACAGGAATTCCATCTCTTCCTCGTCCGAGAGCTGCGCGACCTCGGCTTCGATCGCCGCCGAGATCACCACTGTGCCGGCGCCCTGGGCGGTGGCCATCTTTTCCACGGCCCTGGTGTGTTCGTTGCCGGTGGCGGCGTCGGCCTCCGCGACATTGCAGACATAGAGCACGGGATGCGAGGTCAGAAGGTTCAGGCCCTGCAGGATGCGCAAATCTTCGGCCGAAATACCCTTGAGCAGGATGCGGGTCGGCTTGCCGGCCTGCAGCAGTTCGAGCGCTGCCTCCATCAACGGCAGCACGGTCGTCGCTTCCTTGTCCTTGCTGCCGGCGCGCTTGCGGATCTGCACGATGCGGCGCTCTAGGCTGTCGAGGTCGGCAAGCATCAGCTCGGTCTCGACCGTCTCGGCATCGGCGACGGGGTCGATGCGGCCCTCGACATGGGTGATGTCGTCATCCTCGAAGCAGCGCAGCACATGCACGATGGCGTCGACCTCGCGGATGTTGGCGAGGAACTGGTTGCCCAGCCCTTCGCCTTTCGAGGCACCGCGCACCAGGCCGGCAATGTCGACGAAAGAGATGCGAGTTGGAATGATCTCCTTCGACTTGGCGATCGCCGCGATCTTCTGCAGGCGCGGATCTGGCACCGCCACCTCGCCGGTGTTCGGTTCGATGGTGCAGAATGGATAGTTGGCGGCTTGCGCCGCAGCCGTTCTGGTCAACGCGTTGAAAAGCGTCGACTTGCCGACGTTGGGCAAGCCAACGATGCCGCATTTGAAACCCATTTTTGTTCGGTCCTATCGGGAAAATAGAAATTTGATCAGGGCTATGGGCGATAGGGGTGATCAACGTCAAGCCCTTCGGTCCCTCGATGCTCAGTCCTTGCCGCCGAACAGCTTCTTCAGCATGGCGGCCATTGGACCGCTTTCCGGCAGCTTGACCACCGGCTGTTGAGGCCGTGCTTGGCGGACATGACTTTGCTGCTTGTGCGCCGGCTGCTTCTGCGCTGGCTTTTCGGGCTCCGGCCCGGCCTTGCCCTGGACGGCGAGACTGGCCTTATTCATGAAGCCGGATTCGTCGCCCTTGACGATCATGGCGGCATTGTCGGCGATCGCGTCGAGCAGCGGGTCGAGCCATTCGCGGTCGGCTTTGGCGAAATTGCCGAGCACATGGTGCTGGACCATTTCCTTGACGCCGGGATGGCCGACGCCGATGCGCACGCGGCGATAGCCATTGCCGATATGGCCGTCGATCGACCGGATGCCGTTGTGGCCGCCGGCGCCGCCACCGGTCTTGATGCGCAGCTTGCCTTCGGCAAGGTCGATCTCGTCATAGAAGACGGTGAGCGCGGAAAGCTCGAGCTTGTAGAAGCGCAGTGCTTCGCCGACCGACTGGCCGGACAGGTTCATGAAGGTCTGCGGCTTGATCAGGACGATTTTTTCGCCGCCGAGCGTGCCCTCGGAAATCAGGCCCTGGAATTTCTTCGACCAGGGCGAAAAGGAATGGCGGCGGGCGATTGCGTCCGCCGCCATGAAACCGACATTGTGGCGGTTGTCAGCGTATTTCGCGCCCGGATTGCCGAGACCTGCAAACAGCAGCATCGCCTGCTCCGGGCGTGAAAGAGTTACTTCTCGTCGGCGGCAGGAGCTGCCTCAGGTGCAGCCGCTTCAGCCGTCTCTTCCGTCTCCGGCTTCATCGCCGACGAACCGGCAATGGTCGCGATGGTGAAGTCGCGGTCGGAGATCACAGGCTTGACGCCAGCCGGCAGCTTGACCGCCGAGATGTGGATCGAGTCGCCGATGTTGGCGCCGGTGAGATCGACGGTGATGAACTCCGGGATCGCATTGGCCGGGCAGTGGAACTCGACTTCGTGACGCACGATGTTGAGCACGCCGCCGCGCTTGATGCCGGGCGACTTGTCCTCGTTGATGAAGTGGACAGGCACGTCGACATTGACTTCGGTGTCCTTGCCGATGCGCAGGAAGTCGACATGGACAGGGAAATCCTTGACCGGGTCGAGCTGGAAGTCCTTCGGCAGGACCTGGATCTTCTTGCCGTCGACATCGATCGTGGCGATCGTGGTCAGGAACCCGCCGCCATGGATCTTGTAGTAGATGTCCTTGTAGGTGAGCGCGATAGCCAGGGGAGGCTGCTTGTCACCATAGATTACTGCAGGCACTTTACCGTTGCGGCGAACTGCACGGGCGGACCCCTTACCGACCTGTTCGCGTGCTTCGGCCTTGAGCTCGTAAGTGTCGTGGCTCATGGCATTTCCTTTCGGTTTACTGGAGCGCTCACGGTTGGCAGAGTGCCTGGACCGTAAACGTCGAAAGCCGACATACCCATGCATGATCTGGTCCGAAAACCGGAATCCACTTTTCGGGATCATGCGGGAAGGCGGCCTTCCGCCGCGTTGCCTCCAAGGGTGTCTACGCGGGTGGCGGCTCTATAGCGGAAGGCGGCCGGAGGTGCAAGCCAAAGGCACGCCCAGCCTGGTGCAGTCCAGGCGGTCGCTATCCGCGCTTTTCGATGACGGCATAAAGCACGTTGCGGTTCTCGCCGAAGAACACCCGCGCCTCGACGGTGTTGCGGTCGACGCTGGCATTGACGATGTTCCACATATCGACCTCCGATCGCAGCAGCAACACCCAGTCCATGAATGTCTCCCGGTAGCCGGCGTCAGGCGTGCCCTCGGCGTAGTTCGCAAACAGGAACGTCCCGTTCGGCTTCAACATCTGCAGGCAGGTCTTCGTGAGTTTCACCGCGACGTTGTGGGCGAGGTAGTCGTAGAGGCCGGAGGCATAGATGAAATCGAACTTGCCGAGCTTGTGGCCCCGCGTGAGCACGGTTCGCACCGAGCCGTCGATGGCTTCGACCGCGGTGCCCTGGAAGTCGCGCGCGATCAGCCCAACGCTCTGGGGATCCTGATCGAGCGCAATCCAGCGCTTGAGACGGCCCTCCGTCAAGGCTACCGAGCGATTGGCCTCCCGCAAATGGCCGGCCGCGATCGCCAGGACCTCGGTTTGCGGTCCATTCTTGACCGCAATCTCGTCGACATATCGGGTCAGGAGGTCGCGTCGTTCCCGTGCCGCGACGCATGAGGGTACGTTCTGGGTATGGCTATAGAGCGCCTTGCCGATCTCCGAGGCATTGGCCACGCTCTCTGCCACGTGCGGGTCGCAATAGATGTAATCAAGCAACTGCGCGTCGCCGGAATAGCCCCTGGGCTTGGTGAAGGACCAGTGCGTCAGCGGATCCTCGAGAAAATACTTCAGGATCGGATGGTTCTGCGCCACCGGTATCAACGCATGCCAGACGTCGGGATGAACCTTGGAATGCAGGCCATTGAGGAAGGACAGCAAGCGACCGACGATCTCGGCGGGGTTCTTGTCCTGTTCGATCTGCTGCTGTGTCGCGTGGAGAATGAGCGCCAGCTCCGCGCGCGCGGTTTCGAACGCTTCGCCATGATGCTCGAGCTTTCCCCGAGGCAGCGTGCCGGCGAGCATCGCGGCAGTAATCAAGCTTTTGCCATCAAGAACGGTCTGCACGCCATCACTCCATAGTTAACAGTCGGTTAACTTATTGCGTAGAATGCTCCATTTGCCAATGTCGGGCTGACGGCATTTTATCGTTATGATTAATTTCCCGCCAACCATGTTCCTCTTTAGACGGCTTCCGGCCCGAATTCCGGGTTCGAGTTAACGGAAACTTGTCTTGCGCGATTGCATTTGTTTGCCCGGCGTCGCAATCGCCGTCGCGTCCCAAAGGAGCCGGCCCGCGTGGGGGCAGAAGCTGGAAATGAGTTCGGAAAACAAAATCCCTTTCAAACGGGGTCTATTGTGATGAACGAACACCTGTCCTCCGTATTGGTTGATACGGTTGATGCGGAGCCGTACGAGCCGCGCTATGAACTGAGCGCCGACGAGCTCCGCACCCTTTACCGCACCGAAGCGCAGGCGACGCGAAGAGGAGAAGCCAGGCCAGGGCTCTGGATTGCGGTTGCGATCTATCTCTTGTTTTCGGCAACGGATCTGCTGCTGATCCCGGACGTTGCCGCCTACACGATCACGGCGCGCTTCGCGGTCGGCTTGAGCGCGCTTTTGATCCTCGAAGCACAGCTTCGCCGGGGGATTGGAACGGAATGGCTCGACGTGACCTGCGCCGGAGCCATCATCTTCGGCTATGTTGGTTGGTTGTGCCCAGCGGTTCTTGGCGCGGACAAGGAAAGCGTCTCCTACTATATGGTCTTCGGGACCATATTCATGATGAGCGCAAATCTTTTCTTTACGTTCAACTTCAAGCTTTCCATCGTAACTTCCGCAATAATATTGTGCATACTTTACATCGTGAATTATTTCGTTCCTTCAACCCTTACATATAAAATGGTATTCGGGGCTTTTTATATTTCCTGTTTCACGTTCACCTCGTATGTGAACTGGAAGCTGAATGAGGAACGCTACAACGTCTTCCTGAATGCCCTGGAAGCCAAGATCCAGCACAATGAGGCGACCGAACGCGGCAAGGCCCTGCTGAGGTTGTCGCGGACCGATCCGCTGACGGGTCTGGAGAACCGGCGCGCGATCGACGAAAAGCTGCGGGACTACTGGAGCGAATGGCAAAAGGTAGGCACCAGCTTCGGGGCGATCCTCATCGACGTGGACTTCTTCAAGAAATTCAATGACTGCTACGGCCATCAAGAAGGCGACCGCTGCCTGATCCATGTCGCCAATGCCCTTAGCGATATGATCAAACAGTATAATGGCTCCATCGGCCGCTATGGCGGTGAAGAGTTCATCGTCCTGGCTCGCATGGAGAAAAAAGAGCAGATCCTGGACATCGCGGAAGCCATTTGCAGCACAGTGGAGAACCTGGCTCTGACGCACGAACTGCGGCGCGACGGCGTCTCGATCGTAACCGTGAGCGTTGGTGCCGCATTCACCAGGACGCAGACCGGGGCCAAGCTGGAGAAGATCATCCACGAGGCCGATCGCGCGCTTTATCTGGCAAAAGCCGGCGGCCGAAACTGTGCCCGGCTGTTCGACCCAACCGATCCGCAAAGCAGCGACGAGAGCGAGAACATTGCGGCCTTGCTGAAGATCGCGATCGGCCAGAATCTCGTTTCACTGGTTTATCAGCCTATCCAGGATGTCAAATCGGACCGGGTTGAAGCGGTGGAGGCTCTGATGCGCCTCAAAATGCTGGATGGCACATCGGTTCCGCCGAGCCTGTTCATTCCCGTCGCGGAACGAACCGGCGCGATCCTGGAACTCGGGCGCTGGGCGATAAGGACGGTGTGCGCCGAGCTCCTGGCGGACGACCACGTCCGTGTCGTCAGCGTCAACGTCTCTCCGATCCAGCTTAAGACACCTGGCTTCGCAACGTCTGTCGCGACCATTCTGGGCGAAACCGGCGTCGCCGGCAGCAGGCTGGCCTTCGAGATCACCGAAGGGCTGGAGATGGAGATGCACTCGGACATTCTGCGCTGCATCAGCGACCTGAAGCTGCTCGGGATCAAGATATGGCTTGATGATTTCGGGACCGGCTTTGCGGGCCTTTCGTGGCTTCGCCTGATCGATTTCGACACGGTGAAGATCGACCGCTCTTTTCTGCACGACTGCAGCTCCCTGAGCGGCAAGGCGATGCTGCAGGACATCATCACCCTGGTTCGAAATCGCGGCCACAAGATCCTGGTCGAAGGGGTGGAAACCGACGAACAGATGGCTTTGATGCGCGAATTCGGCATAGACAAGATCCAGGGCTTCCATGTCGGCCGCCCCGCTCCCGCTGTCAGTTTCCAGGCAAAGCGGGCCATGCGCAAACGGTCATTTGCCGTGCTTAAGTCCGCATGATGATGGCCTCTGTCCGACGTTTGGCTTAGCCGCCGTCAAAAGCCGTGCTGATTGCAATCAATCCATGACAGGGCCAAGCAAGGGGCTAGCGGTCGCCGGTCAACGCGTTGCGTAGCGCCTGGATCTGCCGGTTCAAGGCATCGAGCTCGGCCAGCGTCATGCCCGAGCGTTCGACCAAGGTCTCGTTCAGACAGTTGCACTGGACAAGCAGCCCGCGCCCGGCTGATGTCAGATCGACCTGCACCTGGCGCTCGTCGGTCTGGCTGCGCTGGCGCGTCACCAGCCCGGCCTGCTCCATTCGCTTCACCAGCGGCGTGACGGTGCTCGATTCCAGAGCGAGCCTGTGGGCGATCGTGCCGACCGACATGCCGTCGGCCTCTCCAAGCGCGTTCAGTACCAGGTACTGCGGATAGGTGATGCCCATATCGTCCAGCATCGGCTTGTAGGTGCGGTTGATCGCCATGCTGGTGGCGTAGAGCGTGAAACAGAGCTGATTGTCCAACGGGAGAGGCACGGCGCATTCCTTTTGCCAATATGGGCATCAATTCGATACCACGAAAAATAATATCGCGATACATATTTTTGTGGACAAGGGTTTTGGGCCGCGTTAGCTATATGGTTATCGCGATATTGTTTATTGCGGACATAACCAAAGGAGATTGAGATGACCTCGCAAACCAAGCCCGGCTCCGGCAGCGGTACGATCACCACCAAGGACGGAACGCAGATTTACTACAAGGACTGGGGGACCGGGCAGCCTGTCGTCTTCCATCATGGCTGGCCGTTGAGCAGCGACGATTGGGACGCCCAGATGCTGTTCTTCCTGTCGCAAGGCTACCGTGTCATTGCCCATGATCGGCGTGGCCATGGGCGCTCGACCCAGACGGATATCGGCAACGAAATGGACACCTATGCCGCCGATGTCGCGGAACTCGCCGCTTATCTTGACCTCAAGAATGCCATTCATGTCGGACATTCGACCGGCGGCGGCGAAGTGGCGCGCTATGTTGCCAACTATGGCGCCGGCGGCCGTGTCGCCAAGGCGGTGCTGATCGGCGCGGTGCCGCCAATCATGCTCAAGACTGCCGCCAATCCCGGCGGCCTGCCGATCGAAGTGTTCGACGGCTTCCGCTCCGCCCAGGCAGCCAATCGCGCCCAGTTCTTCCGCGACGTTCCATCAGGTCCGTTCTACGGGTTCAACCGTCCGGGCGCGGACATCTCGCAGGGCGTCATCGACAATTGGTGGCGCCAGGGCATGATGGGCGGCACCAAGGCGCATTATGATTGTATCAAGGCTTTCTCGGAAACCGACTTCACCGAGGATCTGAAGGCAATCGACGTGCCTGTCCTGGTCATGCACGGAGACGACGACCAGATCGTTCCGATCGCCGATTCGGCGCTGCTGACGATCAAGCTGCTCAAGAAGGGCGAGCTCAAGGTCTACAAGGGCTTCCCGCACGGCATGGCCACGACCCATGCAGACATCATCAACGCCGACCTGCTGGCCTTCTTCAAGGCTTAAGGCCATGGCCCACAAAAATGCACCCGTCATCAGGCGGGTGCATTTTTGTGACAGCGGCAGACCCGCCTGATCTAGGCGGCCGCCTGCGCTTTGCGCGCTTCCTTCATGTTTGGCAGGAACACGGTGAGCAATCCAAGAAACGGCAAATACGAGCAGATCTGGAAGACGAAATCGATGCCCTTCATATCGGCGACGATACCGAGCACGGCCGCCGCGATGCCGCCCATGCCGAAGGCGAAGCCGAAGAAGATGCCGGCGATCATGCCGACGCGGCCCGGCACGAGTTCCTGCGCAAAGACGACGATGTTCGAGAAGGCAGAGGACAGGATCAGGCCGATCAGCACCGTCAGCACCATCGTCCATTCCAGATTGGCGTAGGGCAAGGCGAGCGTGAAGGGCAGCACGCCGACGATGGAGAACCAGATCATCGCCTTCTGCCCGTAGCGGTCGCCGAATGGGCCGCCGAGCAGGATGCCCAGCGCCGAGGCTCCGAGGAACAGGAACAGCATGACTTGGCTCATCTGCACCGAAACGCCGAACTTATGCATGGAATAGAAGGTGTAGTAGCTGGCGAGGCTGGCGATGTAGGCATTCTTGCTCAGCACCAGCAGGGTCAGCACGATCAATGCGTTCATCACCTTGCGGCGCGGGAAGGGCGAAACGAAGCTCGCCGCCTTGCGGGTGCCCTGTGCGGCACGCAGCCGGCTGTACCAGCCGCCGACCTGCCACAAAACGATGATGCCGATCAGCGAGCCGATGGCGAACCAGGAAATGCTGGTCTGGCCGAACGGCACGACGATGAAGGCTGCCAGCAGCGGCCCCATGGACTGTCCGAAATTGCCGCCAACCTGGAACAGCGACTGCGCCAGGCCGAAGCGGCCGCCGGAGGCGAAGCGGGCGATGCGCGAGGATTCCGGATGGAAGATCGCCGAGCCGATGCCGATCAGCGAGGCGCCGATCAGGAGCAGCGAATAGTGCCCGGCATAGGCGAGCACAATCAGGCCGATCAGCGATGACGCCATGCCGTAGGGCAGCGAATAGGGCATCGGCCGCTTGTCGGTGATCATGCCGATCACAGGCTGCAGCAGCGACGCGGTCACCTGGAAGGTGAAGGTCAACAAGCCGATCTGCCAGAAATCGAGGCCATAATTCTCTTTCAGGAGCGGGTAAATGGCCGACAGCAGCGACTGCATGATGTCGTTGATGCAGTGGCAGAAGCTCACCGCCAGGATGACGGTGAAGGCCGTCGCCTGGGCTGAAGCGTGACTGGTGGTCGCCGGTGGGGCGACGCTGGCGGCTGTCGTATCGGTCAAGGTAGGCTCCGTGGTCTTTTTGGCGGGCAGGCCCGCAGGCAGTTGACGGACGCACCTGCGGCCGCCTTGTCGGACGCACCTGCGGCCGCCTTGTCGGACGCTCCTGTGGAGCGCTTGGGACCGGTGCCTTATAAGCTGCTTGCGGGATGACTTCTTTCGTGGTTTGGTCCAATAGTTTCGCAAGTGGGCCATATCGGATGCCGCACGGCAAAGAAGTCTTTCACGCTGGCAACGCCAATCTCGGGCAGTTGCACGAGAGCCGCTGGCAGTGGCTTGAGCAAGTGGCCGGGCCGGCGGTGGCATTGCCGACCGAATATCCCGATGGCTACCGTGTGCCGCAACACCGCCACAGCCGCAGCCAGCTCTTGCATGCGCTTGTCGGCGTGGTGCTGGTGACGACGCGCTACGGGCGCTGGATGGTGCCGCCCGACCACGCGATGTGGATTCCAGCCGGCACCGAGCATTCCGTCGAGATGCTGGGCGATGTCTCGATGCGTTCGGTCTATGTCATGCCACAGGCGATCCCCGGGCTGCCCGAAGGCTTGCGCGTCGTCGGCGTCACCGACCTGATGCACAGCCTGATCGTGGAATCGGAAAAGCTGCCGCAAGGCGGCGTTCTGGAAGGACGTGGTGGGCTGATCATGAACCTTTTGCTGCACGAAATCCCGACCTTGCCGGAACGGCCGCTCGGCCTGCCATTCCCGTCCGATCCAAGGCTGTCGGCGCTCTGCCGGCGCTTCGTCGCGGCACCGTCGCCGCATGCGACCATCGATGAATGGGCGGATGCCGCCGGCATGAGCCGCCGCTCCTTCACCCGCGCCTTCCAGCGCCAGACCGGCCTGTCGCTGTCGACATGGCGCCAGCAGGCCTGCCTGTTCGCGGCGCTGCCCAGGCTGGCGGACGGCGAGCCGATCACCAGGGTGGCGCTCGATCTCGGCTATGACAGCGTGCCGGCCTTCATCACCATGTTCAAGCGCATGCTGGGAACCTCGCCGCGCGGCTATATGCGCGGCGCACGAGAAAGCGTCGAGGTCGCTCGTCGCCTGGTCGGCCCGGTTCGGTTGGAAAGCCCTGCGCCGCAACGGCAGGTGCTGTTCTAGAGCATTTTACCGTTTCATGGAAACGGCGAGCTGCTCTAACTCTTTGTTTTGACGTAATTCTCTAGGGAAAGCGCTACGCGCTTTTCCCGGGAAAACCGCTTCACACTTTTCCTAGAATTGCTCTAGCTAGAATTGCTCTAGTCGAACAGGCTCGACACCGATTCCTCGGTCGCGGTGCGCGAAATGGCTTCGCCCATGAGGTCGGCGATCGAGATGACGCGGATGTTGGGCGCGTCGAGCACGCCCTGGGTGGGCTGGATGGAATCGGTGATCACCAGTTCCTGCAGCTTCGAGCCGCTGATGCGGGCAACCGCACCGCCCGACAGCACACCGTGGGTGATATAGGCGGTGACACTGGTGGCGCCGTTGGCCAGCAGTGCATCGGCGGCGTTGCACAGCGTGCCGCCGGAATCGACGATGTCGTCGATCAGCAGGCAATCCTTGCCGGCGACCGCGCCGATGATGTTCATGACTTCCGATTCGCCGGGCCGTTCGCGGCGCTTGTCGACGATGGCCAATTGCGCATCGAAGCGCTTGGCCAGCGCACGGGCGCGGACCACGCCGCCAATGTCGGGCGAGACAACCACGACGTTGCCGAGTTGCTTGTATTTGGCCTTCACGTCGCGGGCCATCACCGGCACGGAAAACAGATTGTCGGTCGGAATATCGAAGAAGCCCTGGATCTGGCCGGCATGCAGGTCAAGTGTCAGAACGCGGTCGACACCGGCGCGGGTGATCATGTTGGCGACCAGCTTGGCCGAGATCGGCGTGCGGCCGGAGGCGCGGCGGTCCTGCCTGGCGTAGCCGAAATAGGGGATGACCGCCGTGATGCGCTTGGCCGAGGAACGCATGAAGGCATCGATCATGATGAGCAATTCCATCAAATGATCGTTGGTCGGGAACGAGGTCGATTGCAGGATGAAGACATCCTCGCCGCGCACGTTTTCCTGGATTTCGACGAAGATTTCCTGGTCGGCGAAGCGCCTGACCGTGGCTTTGCCCAGCGGGACGTTGAGGTACCGGGCGACCGCTTCGGCCAGCACCCTGTTGGAATTGCCCGCGAAGAGTTTCATGCACGGTTCCTGGTGGAGGATGATGAGACCTGACGGACTCGCTTGCGCCCTTTAACCGGGCTTTTAGCGGCCCGCGCCGGTATTGCAAGCGCCGAGATCGGGAATCCGCCGGCTAAACTCAAGAAAGCTCCGCGCCATCGCCGGGCTGCAACAGGGAGCAGCGGACTTGCGCTGCTCCTTCTTCTCGTTGGGCATTGGATTTTCCCAAAACCGTCTCCACTTTTTGGGCCCGATGCCTCTAGCCCGCCTTGCCGCCGAGCCAGGCCGCGAATTGGTCGATGGTCTGGTCGGCGATCGTCTGCATGGTGGCCGGCGAGACCCCCTTCCAGCTGTCGCCGCCCGCGCTGGCGCCGGAATTGACCGACGGGGCCCTCTGCTGACCATTGATGCGGTGCAGCCGGTTGCCGGCGGGGTCATAGACATCCCAGACATAGATGACGGTGGTGTCGGCGCCTTCCGACATCGTCGAGAAATAGCCCTTCAGCACATGTGTCACGGTCTGGTCGGCGCTGCCGGCGAGCGTGATACCGCGCTGCCTGGCGCGGGTCTGCAACTCCGCCGTCAGAGGTGTCGCGGCTTCCACCGAAGCGCCGACGATCGGCGCGATCTGCAGGCGGGTCTTCGACAGGATGGCAGCGCTTTGGGCTGATGTGACCGGTGCGGCGGTGGTTGCGGGAGCGCCCGCCGTGCTGGTGGCGGGCAGCGTCTGGGTCGACGTCGCCGGCGGAGTGATCGCCGACGGTTCGAGCACGTCCTTTGCGTTGGTGCAGGCGGCAAGAGCCAATGCCACAAGCAATGACACGGTCGTCACATGCGATCGTCTCATTTGCCTTCTAACTCCTTGGCGAAGAACGCCTCCCATTGTGGATTCACTGTACGATCAAGTCGAGATCATGGCGGGACAGCGGCTTGGGCTGGGATTCGGTGGTCAGGTAGGTGCGGCCAAGCGTCATCGCCGTCTCGGTATCGGAGTCCATGATGATCATATGGGCGAACAGCGTCATGTTGGGCGCGATCGGTTCGGGATTGCCCTGGTAGAACATCGGCATGTCCATCCAGGACGGGGTGAAGCGGGCGCCGACCGAATAGCCGCAGGCGTTCAGCCGGTGCTTGGTCAGGCCGTGTGCCTCCATGGTGCGGGCATGCGCATCGAAGACGTCGCCGAAGCTGTTGCCCGGCGTCATCGCCTTTTCGACAGCCAGGAGTGCCGCGCGGGCGGCGTCGAACAATTCCTGATGGCGCTTCGACACCTTGCCGGTCAGCACCGTGCGCATCATCGGTGCGTGGTAGTGGTTGAAGACGCCGGCCCATTCGAGCGTCAGCTGGTCATTTTTGGTGAGCTTGCGGCGGCCGGCCTTGTAGCGGCACAGCAGCGCATCGACGCCGGAGCCGATGATGAATTCGTTGGCCGGATAGTCGCCGCCGCCGGCAAAGATCGCACCCTGCATGGCGGCCAGGATCAGGGCTTCGTCGCCGCCTTGCTTGATCAGCGGCAGCGCCGCGTCGAGCGCATCGTCGGAGAGATTGGCGGCCTTCTCGGCCTTGGCGATCTCGGCCGGGCTCTTGAACAGGCGCAGGCGGCCGACAATGCCGGACGCATCGGCGATCTGGCCGAAGGTCTGCAACTGTTCGTCGAGCCGTCGGCCATTGAACGCGGTCAGGCCATGGGTGTCGTATTCGACACCGATGCGGGCTCCGAGCAGGTCGAGTTCGTTGAGCAGATTACGCAGGTCTACCGCCGGATTGGCGCCATTACGGTCCGTCCACAAGACGATGTTGTCGATAATCGAGGTCTGACGCGCCTGGCGCAGGTCGGCCGAGCGGGTCAGCAGCACCATCGAACCGTCGGCCTTCACCACCAGGCACTGGAAGAAGCAGAAGCCGAACGTGTCGTAGCCGGTCAGCCAGTACATGCTTTCCTGCGCGAACAGCAGGATGGCATCAAGCTTCTTTTCGGCCATCTCGATGATCAGCCGGTCGCGCCGCGCGTCAAATTCAGATCGTTCAAAATGCAGCGCCATTATTCCCTCTCCAAGACGATTGCCGAAACCTGCCGGCCGTAATCGGGCTCCTTGCGATGCGTGGTGCGCCGGTAGGAGTAGAACAGGCCTTCCTCGGCGTAAGTGCAGCGGTCGAGGCCCTCAGCCGTCACGCCGGCCTCGGCCAGCCGGTCAACCGTGTAGCGGTTGAGGTCGAACATGGCATGGCCGGCATTGGCGGACGGCGCGAAATAGAGGATGTTTTCGGCGTCGGCATCGACAAAGCGGGCGACGAATTCCGGGCCGACCTCGTAGTTATCAGGGCCGATGGAGGGGCCCAGCACGGCGACGATGTTTTGACGCCGGGCACCGAGGCTTTCCATTGCCAGGATGGTGTTTTCGAGCACGCCGGTGAACGCGCCTTTCCAGCCGGCATGCGCGGCGCCGATGATGCGCGCCTCAGCATCCGCGAACAGCACGGGACCGCAATCGGCGGTCGAAGCGCCGATGGCGATGCCCGGCCGGTCGGTGACGATGGCGTCTGCCTTGGGCCGCTCGCCGGCAAAGGGCTCCCTGGCGATGATGACGTCGGGCGAATGGATTTGCCAGGCGGTCAACAGATGGTTCGCCGGCACGCCCATCCAGGCGGCGACGCGGCCGCGGTTCTCTGCGACCAGCGCCTGGTCGTCATTCGATCCGGTGCCGATGTTGAGGCCCTGGTAGATGCCGCCGGAGACACCGCCGATGCGGGTGAAATAGCCGTGGCGGATGCCTTGTGCCTGCGCCTTGTCCAGCAGCGGCGACCGAACGGGATCCGGTTTGGTCTGATTCAGCATGCGGGCGTTGTTGTCCGTGTGGGCGGTTTCGTCAAGAAGAAGGTGCTTGGTCGAGAACAGGCGCTGCAAAGCGCGGACGGGAGATTGGGAGGGGCGGCGGTAAAAAGTCAATCCGCCCCGGCGAAGGGCCGAACCGCCACGCCGCGAGGCAGTACCGCAAGCACCTTGAACAGCTCGCCCATGGCTTGCGGCCCTGCGAGGCGCTCGACGTCGCCGGCGATCCTTTCGCGCGCCGCCTGGCCGGCATCGGCGCCAAGCCGGCCGGCGCGCTCGAGGATGCCCATGCCGAGCAGGAAGTCGCCCTGTGTCGTCAGATGGGCTTCGAGGCCATGTGCACGCACGATCGCGGCCAGGGCGGCGAAATCGACATGGGAGGTGAGGTCGGCCTCACCGGGATTGGCCAGCACATCTTCGTGATCGTGGCTGCGCAAGGCCTGCAGCGTGTCCCCGACACCCGGCTGGAGATGGCCATAGTCGAGAAACAGGCCGGCGCCGCCATGCCTGGATATGCGCTCGGCGATCGTTGCCATGAGCGCGGTGCGGGCAGGCGCCACTTCGGCGATCGAACCTTGCGGCGCTTGGGTGGCATCGGCGGGCAGCAGCGTCGGGTCGACCGAGCCGGCGCCGGCGAAGAAGCAAAGGTCGTTGGTCTCGTCGAGGCCGACCACGCGCTCGCGCCAGCCGGCGCCGGCGCGGAGGAACTGGCGGATGGGCACGGCGTCGAACAGTTCGTTGCCGACGATGAACAGCGGTTGCTGCGGCAAGGTCTCGATGGTTTCATGCCAGCCAACCGCGAAGGGTGTGGCGCCAAGCGTCTGCTTTTGCACCTCGGTCAGGCGCGGGCTGGTCTCGATCATGGCGAAGGTGGCGCCGCTGGCCAGATCAGGATCGAGCCGCGACAGCGTACGCAGCATGTCCTTCATCAGCGTGCCGCGGCCGGGGCCGATCTCGGCGATGGTGGCCGGCAGCGGCCGGCCGCTCGCCTGCCACGCCTGGTACATCCACACGGCGACCAGTTCACCGAACATCTGGCTGATCTCCGGCGCGGTGATGAAGTCACCGGCCGCACCAAAAGGCTCGCGCGTCGTGTAGTAGCCGTCCGCCGGGTCGAACAGGCACATCGCCATGTATTCGTTGATCGGTATCGGCCCCAGGGCCTCGATCAGGTCGACGATGCGGGTCTTCAGCCGTGTCATGCCGGCTGCGGCTGCGTCACCGGCTTGGCGGTCAGCATCGCCCAGATGCCGGCCAGCACCATCGGCGTCGACAGGATCATGCCCATGGTCAGCCAGTTGGTGCCGAGGAGGTAGCCGAGCTGCTGGTCGGGCTCGCGGAAGAACTCGACAAAAATGCGCGACAGGCCGTAGCCGCAGATGAAGGCGCCGCCGACGAAGCGCGGCGTCTTCAGCTTGAGGCGCGAATGGGTGAGAATGCGCAGCACGAGGAACAGCACCACGCCTTCGAGAAGCGCCTCGTAGAGCTGGCTCGGGTGACGGGCAAACGGCCCGCCATTGGGGAATTCGAAAGCCCAGGGCACGTCGGTTGGGCGCCCCCACAACTCGGAGTTGATGAAGTTGGCGACGCGCACCAGGCCAAGGCCGACCGGCACGCCGGCCGCCACGACGTCAAACAGCGACCAGGTGCGGATGCCGCGCTTGATGGAAAACAGCGTCATGGCGAGGATGACGCCAAGCAGGCCGCCATGGAACGACATACCGCCTTGCCAGACCGCCAAGATATCGAGCGGGTGGGCGATGTAGCGTGGCAGATCATAGAACAGCACATAGCCGGTGCGGCCGCCGAGCACGACGCCGATGGCCGCCCAGACGATGAAGTCGTCGAGATCCTCCGGCTTCATCGGCAGGACGCCGTTCGGCCACAGCCTGGCATTGGCGGCGAGCCGCTTGGCGTACCACCAGGCAAACAGGATGCCGACGATATAGCCGACGCCATACCAGTGCACCGCCAGCGGCCCGATCTGGATGAGGATCGGGTTGATGTTGGGGAAGGGCAAGGAGGCCAGCGGCAGCAGGAAATATTCGTTCAACGGGGAACTCTCATTTCGAAACGCGTTTGCGCGCGGACCATGCGGCAGGGTTTTGGCAGGGTCAAGGCAAGGTGGGCGCCCTCGACTTGATGCCGCAGCGCGGCGCAACATGCTTGCATTCGACGCGCAGCGCCACTACGTCAATTTGTGCAAGCGCGAGGATTTGCCATGTCGACCGGACCGAACCGCATTCTCGATGAATTCGCCAAGCTGATGACCGACGCCGCCGGCGCCGCCCAGGGCGTGCGCCGGGAGGTGGAGACGGCCTTCAAGGGGCAGGCCGAACGCATTCTCAACACCATGGACGTGGTGCAGCGCGAAGAGTTCGAAGCCGCGCGCGAGATGGCCGCCAAGGCGCGGGAAGAAAACACTCGCCTTGCCGCCCGCATCGAGGCGCTCGAGGCGAAGCTTGCCGAACTGGCCGGCGACGCCACACCAGCGACGGCGGCCAAGCCGCGCACAAAAAAATAATCGTTAAACTTTTCCACATAGCCCGATCCTGAAAAGCGCTTTGCCGTGAATCGCTTAACGGCATTGCATGAATCTTTGTGACAGCGGCTTTCCACATGCGAATGACGCAGTGCGAAAAATTGGGCTGTTCACGCGACTCCCGATCAATAGACTGAATTTGTTGCATGATTCGGAGCAGGGTCATGCGACCGGGCGGTGGGGTCCGGTCTGGGGTCTTTGCGTCGAGAAGGTAGTCTTTTGCGCGAAGAAAGTCCTGGTCGTCCGAGTTCTAGACAAGATTGTTCGTTGTGTGTGCCCTCCCGCGGAGCGTGTGGCGGCGCTCGTACAGAACGACAGGAAGCATTCCATGGAACTTCTCGAACTCGAATTCTCCCGCGAAATCCATCCGGTGGATGTTATCGAGCAGGTGGCCCACAACAACGACTGGTCCTTTGAGCGGGCCGGCGACGACGAGATTTCGATCTCGGTTGCCGGAAGCTGGACCGACTATCACGTCTCCTTCTCGTGGATGGAGGATTTCGAGGCGCTGCACCTTGCCTGCGCCTTCGACATCAAGGTGCCGGAGACCCGCGCGCTGGAAGTGATGCGGCTCTTGTCGCTGATCAACGAGCAGATGCTGTTTGGCCATTTCGACCTCTGGGAGCAGGAGGGCGCGATCATGTTCCGCCAGTCGCTGCTGCTGGCCGGCGGGGTCGAGCCGTCGAGCCAGCAGGTCGAAGTGTTGCTGTCGTCGGCGCTGGAAGCCTGCGAATGCTATTTCCAGGCGTTCCAGTTCGTTGTCTGGTCGGGAACCTCGGCCAAGGACGCCCTGGCCGGCGTGCTGTTCGAGACCTACGGCAACGCCTGAGTCCCCGCAAGGCAGACAAGAACCAAGATGAGTTCGAACAGCGAGCGCAAGCCCGAGATCAGTTTTGCCGATTTCGATCGTGTCGACATCCGCGCCGGCACGATCGTCGAGGCCGAGCCGTTTCCCGAGGCGCGCAAGCCCGCATTCAAGCTGAAGATCGATTTCGGCGCCGGCATCGGCATCAAGAAATCGTCGGCGCAGATCACCAAATATTATACACCGGAGACGCTGATCGGCCGGCAGGTGTTCGCGGTGGTCAATTTCCCGCCGCGCCAGATCGGTCCATTCATGTCGGAAGTGCTGACGCTCGGCTTTCCCGACGAAGAGGGCGCGGTGGTGCTCGGCGCGATCGAGCGCAAGGTGCCGGATGGCGGCAGGTTGTTTTAGGCCGCCAGCTTGCGCGTCGTTCCCAGCGCTTCCTCGACCGTGTCGAGGAACATCTCTGCACAAGCCTTCCAGCTGTAGCGCATGGCGCGTTCGCGTGCTTCGGCACGGTCTACATTGAGCGCGGCAAGCGAGGCCTCGCGCAGATCGTTGGAGACCGCGCCGCCAAAGCCGTCGCCGACAATGTCGATCGGCCCGGTCACCGGATAGGCGGCAACCGGCGTGCCGCTGGCCAATGCCTCGATGATGACGTTGCCGAACGTGTCGGTGCGGCTCGGGAAGACGAAGACATCGGCCGAGGCATAGATCTCGGCCAGTTCGTCGTTGGGGCGATGGCCGAGGAAATGCGCTTGCGGATATTTTGCCTTCAGCCTGGCAAGCTCGGGGCCTTCGCCGACGATCACCTTGCTGCCCGGCAGGTCGAGGTCGAGGAAGGCGGAGAGGTTCTTTTCGATGGCGACGCGGCCGACGCAGAGGAAGACCGGGCCCGGGAAGCCGAGATCCTTCTTCTTGTCGGGCCGGAAATGATCGGTATCGACGCCGCGCGTCCACGGCCGCAGCTTGGTGAAGCCGCGCGCCGAGAGGTCGTCTGCGAGCGACTGGGTGGCGACCAGCGTGCCTTGGCCGGAATTGTGGAAATCGCGCAGCCAGCGATAGGCCCAGCTTTCCGGCACCGGCAGCCGTGCGCTGAGATATTCGGGGAAGCGCGTATGATAGCTGGTGGTGAACGGCCGGCCGGCATTGCGGCAATAGCGCCGCGCCATGATGCCGAGCGGCCCTTCGGTGACGATGTGGATGTGGTCGGCCTTGCCTGCGTCGATCAGGCGCGCGACTTGGCCGGGCGTGGTCAGCGCCAGCCTGATGTCGGGATAGGTCGGCAAGGGCAGGGTGCGAAAGATGTTCGGCGTCAGGAAATCCACGGCGACATCGAAAGATTTCAGCGTCTCGGTGAGTCGCTCCAGCGTGTGGACAACGCCGTTAACCTGCGGCCGCCAGGCATCCGTGACCATCAATATGCGCATGGCGGCCCTTTGCAGGAAAGGTCGACGGTTGCCTTGAGACGATGCCGGAACGGCGACCAGACCGCTGCTCTCGCTTCGCTCCAGCGCACCCGGACGGGCACGGGGTCGAAGTGAGGCGGCAAGGTCGAATCAATTGAGGTCGCGCGCTTCATGCGCGTTCTTGATCATGGTTTCATGACGGGCGGATGAAGCCTGTTTCCACTTTCGGTATCGTGCCGGTTATGCGGGAACCTTGATGATAGCGCGCAGTCCGCCGAGCGGGCTGTCTTCAAGGGTGATGTCGCCGCCATGGGAACGGGCGATGTCGCGGGCGATCGACAGGCCGAGCCCGGTGCCGCTGGCATCGAGGTTGCGGGCTTCGTCGAGCCGCACGAAGGGTTTGAAGACGTCTTCGCGCCGGTCGGCGGGAATGCCCGGACCATCGTCGTCGATGGTGACCAGCAGCGAGCCGCGGCCATGGGTGGCGTTGACTTCCACCGTCTTGGCATAGCGGAAGGCGTTGCCGATGACGTTGGACATCAATCGGGCAAAGGCGTTCGGCCGCACATGCACATCGGGGTCTCCGGCAAGCGTCGTCGACAGCTTGCGCTTGCGCAGCCTGGCTTCCTCGCCGAGCTTTTCGAAATAGGCCTCGAGATCGAACCGTCCGGCGTCTTCCGAAGCCTCGCCACGGGCAAAGGCGAGATAGCCTTCGAGCATCGACTGCATGTCGTCGATGTCCTGGTCGAGCGCGGCCTTGGTCTCGGCCTTGCCGCCGGAAAGCGCCAACTGCAGCTTGAAGCGGGTGAGGATGGTTCGCAGGTCATGACTGACGCCGGTCAGCATGGCGGTGCGCTGCTCGATCTGGCGCTCGATGCGTTCGCGCATCTGCATGAAGGCAAAGCCGGCGCGGCGAACCTCCTCGGCGCCGCGCGGCCGGAAGTCACGCGGCATCGGCCGGCCCTTGCCGAAACTTTCGGCGGCTTCGGCAAGCATCAGGATCGGCCGGATCTGGTTGCGCAGGAAGGGAATGGCGATCATCAGGAGCACCAGCGAGGTGCCGACCATCCAGATAAGGAAGATGTGGGTGTTGGAGGCATAGGCCTGGCTGCGGCGCACGAAGACGCGCAGCACCTTGCCCTCGAGCTGCACGCGCACCTCGACGATGTTGGAGTTGCCGACCGTGTCGATCCAGAACGGGCGGTTAATCTGGCGGGTGATCTCCGACGAGAGAACATCATCCAAAATCGAGAAAAACGGTTTTGGGCCAGGCGCGGGCAGCGGGTCGGGCGGCAAGAGGTCGACCTTCAACTGCATGCGGTCCTGGGCGATGCGTATGATGTTGGTGTAGTCGGCATCGCGCGGATAGGTTTCGATCAGGTCGATGATGGCGGCGATGTCGCGCACGGTGGCCTGCGACAGGCGCTGCGTCACGGTTGCCCAGTGACGTTCCATGAAGACGAAGGCGACGACCGATTGCAGCAGGATCATCGGCGCGATGACGATGATCAGCGAGCGAGCATAGAGCCGCTTGGGCATATACAGCGAGACGAGGCGCCAGAAGCGGTTCCAGGCGCGCGGCACCGCCTTCAGCGTCCGCGCGGCGCGTACGCTCAAGCCGCCATTGCCCGGCTGTTCCAGTTCCGTGGTTGCCATTCGCTCATTTCGCTTGCCCGCAGCCGCTCAGCAGGCCGCAGGCGGCATTCTATTCCACGCTGAGCCGATACCCAATACCGCGCACGGTCTGCAGCCAGACCGGGTTGGACGGATCGCGCTCGATCTTGCGGCGCAGCCGGTTGATCTGGACGTCGATGGTGCGCTCGCCGACCTCCGAATCGTCACCGACAAGCTCGTGGCGGGGTATCGTCTCGCCGGCCCTTGCCGCGAAGATCGCCAGGATCTCCTGCTCGCGATCGGTCAGCTTCAGCGCCTCGCCGCCACGCTTCAATTCGCGCCGGGCGATCTGGAAGGTGTAGGGGCCGAAGACCAACTGCTCGACCTTGGGCGTGGTCGCCGGGCCACCACGGCGAAGGATGTTGTTGATGCGCAGGATCAGCTCGCGCGGATCGAACGGCTTCGGCAGGTAGTCGTCGGCGCCGGCCTCCAGCCCTGAGATGCGGCTGTCGGTCTCCGACAGGGCCGTCAGCATCAGGATCGGTACGTTCTTTTCGGCCCGCAGCGACTTGGTCAGGTCGACGCCCGTCTCACCCGGCATCATGACGTCCAGCACCAGAAGATCGAAGTCGAGGCCGGCAAGCTTGCGCCTGGCTTCGCCGGCATTGCCGGCGACGGTGACGCGAAAGCCGTTTTCGGTCAGATACTGCTTGAGAAGATTGCGGATGCGGGTGTCGTCGTCGACGACAAGCAGATGCGGCGCGTCGTCGTCCGGCGCGGCCGCGTGATCGACCCGTTCAGTGCTCTCCATGGCGTTTCCCTGACATTTTTGCGGACCCAACGTCGATCTGCGCCCTCAGTTCCGGATTGACCATCGCTTCGAGGAACCGTTCCACCAAGGTCCGTTCGGTTACTCCGGAATCCCCCAATGCAGCATGGATGCGGCGCGACTGTGGCCGCGCAAGCGCCAGCGCCAGCGCACGGCCTTTGGCGGTCGGATAAAGTTCGCGCTGTCGGCGGTCGCGCGGACCTTGCAACTGCACGACATGGTCGGTGTCGATCAACTGCTTGAGCACACGGGCCAGGCTCTGTTTGGTGATCTTCAGCACGTCGAGCAGTTCGGCGACCGTCAGGCCCGGCCTGCGGTTGACGAAATGCAGCACCCGGTGGTGGGCCCGGCCAAAGCCGTAGTCGGCCAGGATCTGGTCCGGATCGGAGGTGAAGTCACGATAGGCAAAGAAGAGCAGCTCGATAATGGCGAAGTCGATGCCGTCCTCGACCGACATCGCGGTCCTGATCGGTTTTCCGGCGGCTGGGCTTCGATCCGTCATTATTTCTCCGTGGGAAAGAGAGATTATGTCAGTACTATTGACGTAATTTCCCTGCAATGGTAATTTTTGACAAGCTTTTGGGCGGATTGCGAACGAAAAGGCAAGGGAAGCCGGTTTTTCCGGAATTTCCTAAGTTTGCCAGAGCGCAATTATCCGCTTACGCTCCACCATAAAAGCCGCTTCGGGCGGCCGACACGAAACACACAACGATACAAGTATCCGGGCTGCCGCCCGTGGGAGGTTACCATGGCATCCGTTCCCTTCGATCAACTCGATGGCTTCATCTGGATGAACGGCGAATTCGTCCAATGGGGTGACGCCAAGATCCATGTGCTGACGCACGGGCTGCATTACGCCAGCGCCGTTTTCGAGGGAGAACGCGCCTATGGCGGCGAGATCTTCAAGCTCAACGAACACACCGAGCGCCTGCATGAATCGGCACGCCTGCTCGGTTTCAATATCCCCTATACGGTGGCCGAGCTCAACGACGCCTCATCCACGCTTCTCAAGAAGCAGGGTTTCCAGGACGCCTATGTCCGGCCGATTGCCTGGCGCGGCAGTGAGCAGATGGGCGTCTCGGCGCAGAACAACCGCATCAACTGTGCCATCGCCATCTGGCAATGGCCGAGCTATTTCGATCCTGCGCAGAAGCTGAAAGGCATCCGTCTCGATGTGGCGGAATGGCGCCGGCCCGACCCGCGCACCGCGCCTTCCAGGTCGAAGGCAGCCGGCCTCTACATGATCTGCACCATGTCCAAGCACGCCGCCGAGGCCAAGGGCTATGCCGACGCCATGATGCTCGACTGGCGTGGCCAGGTCGCCGAAGCGACCGGAGCCAACATCTTCTTCGTCAAGGAGGGCAAGATCCACACACCCAAGCCTGACTGCTTCCTCGACGGTATCACCCGCCGCACGGTCATTGGGCTGGCCAAGGATCGCGGCCTGGAGGTGATTGAACGCGCCATCCTGCCGGAAGAGCTGGAAAGCTTCGAGCAGTGCTTCCTGACCGGGACGGCGGCGGAAGTGACGCCGGTTTCCGAGATCGGGCCTTACCGATTCGAGGTCGGCGAAATAGCCAAGAATCTTATGAATGACTATTCTGCGGCCGTTCAGCCCAAGCACGCGATCGCCGCAGAATAACGAAAGTCACAGCTTTTTTAGGAAGTAGGGGCGGTTTTCGGGCCGCCCCTTTTATTTCAGCGTTTCTGCATTTGACTTTCGTCCAATTCGGCGTCTCATGATGGTGTCGGCCCGGGAGGCTGACAGCTATGGAGGGACTAATCATATGGACATGAACACGCTTCTTCCGATCATCATACAGGTGATTACTGGCGTCATCGGTGGTCAGGCGGTCGGTGCGGCGCTCAAGACGGCGGCGATGGGTCAGCTTCCCAAAATCCTGGGCGGAGCCATTGGCGGCGTCGGCGGTGCGGCGATCCTCGGCAGCCTGCTGGGTGGCGGTGCGGTCGATCCGGCGGCTGCGGCAGCAGCAACGAGCGGTCTCGGCAGCGCGCTGAACCTGCAGAACATCGTCGGCGGCGCCGGCGGCGGCGCGATCCTGACCGCCATTCTCGGCGCGGTTATGGGCGCCATGAAGAAGTAGGCGGGCCGTTTCGGTCTTTTCAAATGGGCGGCTTCGGCCGCCCATTTCCGTTTTCGGAGCTACCGATTGTTCGTCTTTCGAGGGTGGACGCCCTTTGTCCGCGCCTCTACATCACCCGTGAACATCGAAAGGACGATCATGGGTCAGCTCAATGCCGGCATCGTGCCGGTCACACCGTTCCAGCAGAATTGTACCATCCTGTTCGACATGGATGACAAGCATGGCGTCGTCGTCGATCCGGGCGGCGATATCGACAAGGTGCTGGCGGTGCTGAAGGACAATGCGATCTCAGCCGGGGCGATCTGGATAACGCATGGCCACATCGACCATGCCGGCGGCGCAATGGAGTTGAAGGAGGCGCTCGGCGTCGAGATCATCGGTCCGCATGAGGCCGACAAGTCGCTGCTCGACAATCTGGAAAACCAGGGCAAGCGCTACGGCATCGCCGGAGCGCGCAACTGCGTGCCCGACCGGTTCCTGTCCGAAGGCGAGACCGTGTCGTTCGGCGGCCATGTGTTCGAGGTGCTGCACTGCCCCGGCCATGCACCAGGTCACGTCGTCTACTACAACCGCGCGGCCAAGTTCGCCCATGTCGGCGACGTGCTGTTCCGCGGCTCGGTCGGCCGCACCGATCTGCCGGGTGGCGACCATGCTGCACTGATCGCTTCGATCAAGGACAAACTCCTGCCGCTCGGCGACGACATCGGCTTCATCTCCGGCCACGGTCCCGGCGGACGTTTTGGCGAGGAGAGGCGGACCAATCCTTTTCTCGTTTAGAGCAATTCACCATTTCACGGAAACGGCGGGGCCGCTCTAACCTTTGTTCTGACTCAATTCCCAAGGGAAAACGCTTTGCGCTTTTCCCGGGAAACCGTTTCACACTTTTCCTGGAATTGCTGTAGGGCGTGCCGATATTCGCCTGCCCCAATCCTGTGATGCTCCAAACAAAAAAGCGCTGGCCTTGCGGTCAGCGCTTTTCTGTTGGGGCCGGGAGGCCCTGGTTTAGTTCGCCGTGCAGAAATGCTGTTCGCCGTCATTGCCGGTGAACGTGCCGGTGCGGGAATTGAAGGTGCGGTAGCGGTCCGAGCAGTATTCGTACCAATCACGCGTCCACGGCTCGGCATAACGATCAGCGTAGACCACCCGCGGCTCCGCATAGTAGCGGCGGACCGGGGCCGGGCGCACCACCACGTCACGATCGTAGTAACCGTCATCGTAGTAGCGGTCAGCGTCGGGCGGCGGGCGGTCATTGGCCAATGCGCCACCGATCAGCGCACCGGCCGCGAGGCCGAGCACGCCGGCGGCAATGGCATCGCCGTTGCCATGATGGCCATGATGGCGGCGCCAATCACGTGCGTTGGCGGCGGGCAAGGCCGAAAGCGTGGTGGCGACCACGGCAGCGGCCAGGACGGCGGTCTTGAAAATTCGGTTCATCTCGGTCTCCTTCGTGCCGGCCCGTGTAGTTTCGGGGATGCGGTCCGGCTTTACCAAAGACTAATATGCAACCGTGGCTGAACGGGGGCTGAACGGATTTCGACGAATTTATTCAAAACAGGCGTCAAAGGTCACGCGCCCTCCAGGGAGCGAAAACCATCGCCGGTCCAGGCCGGCTCAGCCGACCGACAGGTTGACGGCCTTGGGTCCCTTGCCGCGCTTGTCCGGCTCGGTGTCGAACGACACTTTCTGGCCATCCTCCAGGCCGGGAAGGCCGGACGCCTGCACGGCTGAAATATGGACGAAAACATCCTTCGCGCCATCATCGGGCGTGATGAAGCCGAAGCCCTTGGCATGGTTGAAGAATTTGACGGTGCCGGTCTGCGGCATGGGAAGCTCCTTTGTCCCATAAACTCCAGTCTCGGGCCGGCAAATGCCCGAGTGGAAATTTGTCCTTTATTTTAGCGTCATCGGCAAGAGAAAGTTTTGCGGGCGTCTAAAGCACGTTGCGGCACGCTTTGGCTCTTTGTTTTTATGCAAGTCGTTGCCCAGAACCTGGCGGCTGGGCGACATCACCGGCCCGCGCCTTCGATAAGGAAAAGGCGCGACGAAGATCGCCGCGCCTTTCAAAAATTCAGATCCCTCTCCAGGCCAGGTGCAGGCATGGAGCCTCCGTCGCACGTCCGAGTGACATGCGGCGCGCCGATGGCTCAGGCTGCGCGGAGGTTGACGGCCTTGGGGCCCTTGCCCATGCGGTCCGGCTCGACGTCGAAGGTGACCTTCTGGCCGTCGACGAGCGTGCGCAAGCCGGAGGCTTCGATCGCGGAGATATGGACGAATACATCCTTGGCGCCACCATCGGGCGTGATGAAACCGAAGCCTTTGGTCGCGTTGAAGAATTTAACGGTGCCGGTCTGGGCCATTGGGGAAACTCCTTCACCCGTTCAGTCTTTGGTGGTCCCGCCCGCCGCCTGGCGCAAAGGGCAGTTCCCGGTGGTTGCTTCGGCAGTCATGCATTGGCGCATGGTCAAACCCCCCGCCGAAAACGGGGCCGTCAGAGATTCACAGTATCGGGGAAAGGTCGTCCAAAACGTTCCGCTCTCCGGGTCGCAAATGCCCGAACACGGAATTTATCGCACGGAAACGTGATGGTTGCAAGATACCGCCGCGGGCCGCCGTACTGGCGCATCCCGACGCATCAATCGACTGACCTGAGCATCGATGGGCTCGGCATAGGCTTGCTTGCCGGCCGGGTCATCGGCCAGAGCCGGGCCACGAATGGGCCAGACATCGCGGCGCGCTGACCTCCCTTGCGGTCCAGGCGCCGTTATCGTTTGCCGAGCTCAAACGGGGGTTGCATTCGGCAAGGGAATGGCGAGGATCGGTAACCGGGGACCGATCGTGGGAGATCATCATGAAATTTCTGGCGGCAATCTTTTCGCGGCAGGGTTTTGTCATCTTGTTGCTGTCGGCAATTCTTGCCGCCTGCACCGTTGTGGTCGATGAGGGACCAGGGCCACGCCCGCGTCCGCCACGGCCCGAGCCGCAATATTGCAGCAAGCAGTACGAGCCGGTCTGTGCCCGGCGCGGCGGCGACCGCCAGACCTTCGCCAATTCCTGTCTCGCCGACCGGGCTGGCTACCGCATCGTGCGCGCCGGTCCGTGCCGCGACAGCGGCGGTGGCGGTGGCGGTGGCGGTGGCGAGCAGACGTTCTGCACCCGCGAATATGCTCCGGTCTGCGGCCGCCGGCATGGCGAGATGCGTACCTTCCCCAATTCCTGCGAAGCCCGCGCCGCGGACTATCGCGTCGTTGGCGACGGGCCGTGCTGAGAACGCTGCGCCTTGTTGAGGACGACAGGCGTCAAGCCGTCGGCTTCACCTGGCGACAGTAGGCGATGAACTCGGACGCAGGCATGGGTTTGGCGAACAGCCAGCCCTGGCCGTAGTCGACGTCGCGCGCCGCGAGGTAGTCAGCCTGCGCCTGCGTTTCCACGCCCTCGGCAACGATCTTCAGCTTCAGTGTCTTGGCCATGTCGATGATATGCGGGGTGACGGAACTGGTGGCGGAATTCGTGCTGATCGTATCGATGAACGATTTGTCGATCTTGAGCGCATCGAGCGGCAGCCCCTCGAGATAGGACAGGCTGGAATAGCCGGTACCGAAGTCGTCGATTGCCACTGCGTGCCCCATTTCGCGGGCACGAATGAGCGTCGAGCGCGCCGAGTTGATATCGACGAAACCGCGTTCGGTCGCCTCGAGCCAGATTTGCTGCGGCTGGATCCCGGTGTGCTGCAATGCTTTCTTGATAATAGGCAGGACCCGCGCGGTGCCGACATCGGTTGCGCTGAGATTGATGGCGATGTGAAGCGAGCGATCGGCGACCAGGAGCCTGTTCAGGTCGAACACAACCATCGCAATGACCTGATCGGTGATCGCCGTGATCAGGCCGCTCTCTTCCGCCAGCGGAATGAAAAGATCGGGCCGGACCAGGGAGCCATTCGGCCGCTTCCAGCGCACCAGCGCTTCCGCGCCGATGCAATTGCCGGTCCTGAGCTCGACGATCGGCTGATAGTGGACGATGAATTCGTGCTTGCGCACGGCGATCTGCAATTCTCCCGAGGGCGAAAGCCGCCTTCGTGACAGCCACACAACCACGCCGATGATGAAGGCAGCCATGAAGGCGCCGAGCGGGAGCAGCATGAATTGCTGCTTGCGAACGCTGCCCAGGATCTGGCTTGTCGGTTCGTTGGCGACAGCAATCCAGTCCGTCCCGCGCGCGGTGGCAAATAGGAGATCGTCATCGATGCCTTCGCCGGGGCCGGCGATGACCTTCTCGATACGAGCAGGATTCGGGCCGTTCAACGCGCCAAGAAGGATGCCCGTTTGCGTCGTCAAGGCGAGCTGGACACCGGGATCGACGATGACGTCGACAAAGCGTACCGGATCGACAAGGACGTTGTGGTCCCTGTATCGCAGCGCCATCAGAAAATGGTCCTCACTTATCACCGGCTGCATGCGGGCGGTGACGGCCATGCCGTCCCTGGTGGTGAAGTCAGGGGTGGATTGCGCCACGCGCCCTTCGGTCGGTCCCCAAGAAGAGCATTTGAGCAGGCCGTTTTCGAAATAGCCCATTTCTTCGATCGGGCGCGTGCTGATGGTGAGTTGCCGCATACGGGCTATATGGTCCGCCGAACAGCGGATGCCGGTGAACTGGTCGATCTGCCGCAAAGCGGCGGTGGCATCGTTGAGCGAGATGTCGGCCCTGGCGATGGCGCGGCTGGCGAACAGCCGCAGCCGCTCATGTTCCTTTTGGACGGCCTGGGTCCAAGCGAGATGAAACGTCGCCGCGATGGGCACGATGGCGCCCAGCATGGCCAACACCACCGCCGTCACGATGATGCGCGACCTGTCCATGCGCCTCCTGCCTTCGGGTATGAGCGGCGATCGTGGGTGGTCGCCCGCAACGTCTCGGCCACCAATCGCGGCAGCGGCCCGGTTCAGGCGGATCTTAGGGCCTCGATCTTACGTGAACTTTAATGGAGTCGTGGGCAGCACCGCTGCTCTAAACCGGATAGGCGCCGTCGGCCGGGCCGGCGTAAAGCTCGCAGCCATTGTCGTCGCAGATGCGCAGGCGATCGGGGATTTGCGGCATGGCCAGCGTGTGGAACAGCGCGGTGGCGCCCTGCAGCGCGGCGCGCAGATTCGGCGCCTCCAGCGATACCTTGTCGAGAGTGGCTTCGTCGGCGTCGCGCGACCGGTAGAACTCGATGACGAAATTCAAGCGCGCCTCCGTGGCAGAGCATTGCGCAGGCCTGTCCAGTCAATTCGCCACCTCACAGAGGACGACGGAAAGGGCGCACGAGGCGCGCCCTCCAGTTTGTCAGCCTTTCGACTTCGGCCTCAAGCTGCTCTCCGCCTGCTTGACCGACGAACCGAACGGGGAGGCGGGCTTTGCCACGACCTTGTCCTTCTTCGGCTTGCGTGTCTCGCGGTTGCTTCGCTGTTGACCTTTGGACATGTCGTGCTCCTGCTTCAGTGTTGGCTTGGCGGTGGGGTCTCAGACGAGCGGGTTGCTGGCAACAACGGGGTTGTCGGCAACAACCGGATCTGCCGGTTCGAGATTGTCTTCGGTGGTGACCCGCTCATAGGTCTCCTGCTCGCTGCGGATGCGGTATTGCGGCGAACCATCCTTGACCGGCAGCCTGCTCTTGATCTGGAACAGTTCGGCGGTCTTCTGAACGAGGCCGGTGCGGCTCTTCATGCGCACGGTCTGACCGATCGAAAATTGGTGCGCGGGTGTGTCGGTGCGCGGGCGCGCATTCTGCTGGAAACGGATCATGCTGCATTCTCCCTGTCGCGCTTCAGCGCTGTTTCGAGTTCGAGGTAATCGATGGCGACAAGCTGGCTGGTGGGCGGGTTTTTCGCTGCCCTTGCCGGCAGATGGATGAAAGTGGCGACGCGGCGCCAGGCAAGCCGCGACATGCCCTCGATCAGCTCTTCGTCATGGTCGATGTCGTAGTCGCCGGCCGGCAGCTGCCCTTCCAGTCCGCCGAGCACGAAAGGTGCGGTGAAGTGCGCGATGGAGTGGGTGGTGCGGTCCGGCATTGTCTTACCTATGCAAAGCAGCGGTCCTGAAAACAAAAAAGCGGGGACGAGCCCCGCTTTCCTATTTCCGGCAGTCGCTGGAAATAAGCCTCTTTCGAGAGCTGCCAGTACATCCGTGGTCAGCGTTCATCGAATTCGGCCGGATCAGATCAATTGCAAATTGGCGGCCGACTCGCGGCCCTTGGTGTCACGCTCCAACTCGCACTGCAGCTTCTGGCCTTCGGCGAGGCCGGAGAAGCCGGCGCGCTCCAGTGCGCTGACATGGACAAAGACGTCCTTGCCGCCATCGGTCGGCTGAATGAAGCCGGTCCGGCCATTGTAGAACTTCACGGTTCCGGTGTTCATGTCGGTCTTTCGAAGAATGAGAATGGCCGCGCGGAGCGAATTGCCGCGCGCCCGGTATCGATGATTTGGAATGAGATTGGCGGGTCGAGAACCTCTGACGCCGCGAGATGCCAATTCTGGCCCAAAGCGATCCTGTACAGATAGGCCTTTGTTGTAATTTAATCAAGGCGTTTTAAAATAAAATTGTGCTTCATTCAAAAAATTGCGCGCTGTAACTATCAGAAAAATGGTGATACAAATTCATACAATTCAAAAACTGTTTGAAGCTTAGCGGGAATAATTCTCCCGGTATTTCATTTTTCTTGTGAGTTGAAGAAGGAGACCTCGAAATGTCCGTAAAGACGCCAACAGGCACCCCCGTAACGATCACGCCGGTCGCAAAGCCGGTAATGGCAAAGCCGATGGTTGTCCTGTCGCCGCGGCTGACTGTCAGAAGTGACGAGGCGGCAAAGCGAAGGATCGCCGACACCGATGGAACGGTTCGGCGTGCCAGGCAGGTTGCCGAGACCAATCGCCTGATTTGATCTTTCCGCACCGACGAAAGGACGAGACAGCAAGCGAAGCCTTGAACCTGGCGCGCCAATGGCCTAGATCGCCACAGGCGGATAAAACACGGCAGGTTTCCCATCAACAGAGATCAAAGACGAGCGGCGGGTGCGGGAGCCAGGTCTGGCGCAGGCGGACAGCCGCCGCTGGGCCTCGACCAGTATGTGCAGCAGGCGTTGCAACTGCATCAGGCGGGGCGCCGGCAAGAGGCTGAGACGATCTACCGGCAGGTGCTGGCGCGTCAGCCCAAGCATGCGGCCGCGGCGCATTTCCTGGGACTGCTGCTGCACCAGACCGGGCGCAGCGAAGAAGGGCTGGATCTCATCGAACGGTCGGTGAGCCTGCAGCCGACGAATCCCGATTTCCTCAACAATTTCGGTACGGTGATGCGCGACCTCGGCCGCCCTGCTGCGGCCATCGATTTCTTCCGCGGTGCGGTGGATCTGCGGCCGGACCAGCTCGCGGCGCGCGACAATCTCGGCTCATCGCTGAAGCAGGTCGGCCAGTTCGAAGAGGCCGAAGAGATTTATCGCGGCACGGTTGCACGCAATCCATTTCACGTGCGCGCCCGCATCGGGCTTGCCGAAACCCTGCAGGAAGCCGGGCGGCTGGATGAGGCGCTGGCTGCCTTCCGCGAAGCGCTGGCGATACGCCCCAAGGATGCCGACCTGCTGCACGGGCTCGGCGTCGGGCTGATGGAAAAGGGCAAGCTCGACGAGGCGGTCGACCTGTTCCGGCAGGCGTTGGCGATCAACCCCGCCATGGCCACAGCCTGGCTGATGCTGACGCAGGTCAAGCGCCAGAAGGAGCGCGACAGCGAGCTTGGGGGCATGGAAGCCCAGCATGCCAAAGCGCCGCAGGACAGCCTGGCACGCATGCAGCTGTCCTTCGGACTCGGCAAGGCGAATGACGATCTCAGGGATTATGGCCGGGCCTTCGACTATTTCGCCGAAGGCAATGCGATCCGCCGCAAAGGCATCAACTACGACCAGGCCAGGACGCGGGCCGAATTCGAGGCGATGAAGGCCACCTTCGATGCCGGCTTCTTCGAGAAGCACAGGCCCAGCTCAATCAGCGACGACACGCCGATCTTCATCGTCGGCATGCCGCGTTCGGGCACGACGCTGGTCGAGCAGATCATTGCCAGCCATCCGCAGGTCTATGGCGCAGGCGAGCTCAGCATCTTGAAGAAGGCGGTCGGCAAGCAGTTCCCGGCGACCATGCCGGGTGGCTTCCCATGGGGCGTATCGGATATGGGCGATGCGGATTTTGCCGAGGCAGGGCAGGCCTATCTCGACATGCTGCATGCCCGCTATCCGAACATGCGTCACGTCACCGACAAAATGCCAGGCAACTTCCTGCTTGTCGGCTTCATCCACATGATGATGCCGAAGGCCAGGATCATCCACTGCGCGCGCGATGCGGCGGCCACCTGCCTGTCGATCTACAAAGTGCATTTCCGCGGCGACAGCCATCGCTATGGCTACGATCTCGGCGAGCTCGCCGACTTCCACAATCTCTACACCGACATCATGAAGCATTGGCACACGGTGCTGCCGGGCGTCGTGCATGATGTACGCTACGAGGATTTTGTCGCCGACCAAGAAGGACAGACGCGGACATTGATCGCTCATCTCGGCCTGCCCTGGGACGACGCGGCTCTATCGTTCCACGAGACCGACCGACCGGTTCGCACGGCTTCGGCCGCACAGGTGCGCCAGCCGATGTATCAAGGGTCGGTCGATCTGTGGAAGCGCTATGGAGATCGGCTGAAGCCGCTGCTCGACAAGCTGGATTAGCGCAACGCTATCTAGCTGATCGTGGCCTTAGCGATGGCCTAAGCACCCGCGTCGTCATCCTAGGGTCTTCGCGACGGAGCTTCGCTCCTGCTTCGCCTAGGATGACGAAGCTGAGAGGCTTCTTCTAATCTGCTACCGGCTGCTCAAAGCTCAATGAATGGCTTGAAGCCACCGAAGATCATGCGCTTGCCGTCGAACGGCATGTCCGCCCAATCGGCCTTCAAGCGGGGATCTGCCATCACCTTGGCCATGACGGCATCGCGGCTCTCCCGCGACTCATAGACGGCCCACGCGAAGACGACGATCTCGTCGTCCTTGGCCTGCACGGCACGCGGGAAGGACGTGACCTCGCCATAGGGCACGTCGTCGCCGATGCATTCGACATAGGCGAGCGCGCCATGTTCCCTCCAGACAGGCCCTGCGAGGTTGGCCAGCTTCTTGTAGTCATCGAGTTTTGCCTTGGATACGGCAAGTACGAAACCATCGACATAGGACATTTTGGATCTCCTCCTGGAAGTTCACAGGGCCTCACCGGCGCCGGCCGGTGAGGGGCTCGGGCCATCGTTGGCAGATCAAGCTTTCTTCACCGGCGCGTTCATCGCCCATTCGACGCCGAACGGGTCGCGCATATTGCCCCACTGATCGCCCCAGAACATGACTTGGAGCGGCACGGCGACTTCGCAGCCGGCATCGACGGCGCGCTTCCACCAGGCTTCGATGTCGTCGCTGCCGAGGTGAAGCTGCATGGTGTAACCCTGCGGCTTGACGGCGGGCATTCCGTTTTCCGGATAGAAATCGGAGAGCATGAGGGTCGAGCCATTGATGTGGAGGTGAATGTGCATGGTGCGGCCTTTTTCGTCCGCCGGGTAGGCAAAGACCTGCTCCGCGCCGAAGGCCTTCTTGTAGAATTCGGCAGCCTTGAAGGCGCCATCCAGCTGCAGATAGGGGGTCAATCCGCCGAGCACTTTGGCCGCGGGCTGAACGGGGGTCTGATCAGTCATTTGTTGTTCCTCTTTGCGTTTGGCCTTGCGAGCCATAGGACGGATCGGATGGCGGCGATCCTACATGGCGGCGAAATTTTTTTGGCGGTCGGCCCTTGATTATCCCGGACAGCCGCGGGCTCGAGCGAGAGGCGTGAAACGAACTTGCGTCGGCGGCGCCCAATCAGAGCGCAATTCTCTCGGCTCGCAGGCTAGAACAGATGGATCACGCGAACGCCTCTTCAACCCCGGGACGACAATGATCCTCTACTATCAAACCCACTCACCCTTCGCGCGCAAGGCGCTTGTCTTCGCCCATGAGGTTGGCATTGCCGATCGGCTGGAGGTCATCCATCATGAGACCAGTCCCACCTTGCGCAACGCCGATGTCTACGCCGAAAATCCGCTTGGCAAGGTGCCGGTGCTGTTGCGGCCAAATGCGTCGCCGATCTTCGATTCCGATGTCATTTGCGCCTATCTCGACACACTGCATGACGGCCGCAAGCTGCTGCCGCAGGACGGCGAGGCGCGCTGGCAGGCGTTGCGGCTTCAGTCGGTCGCCCAGGGCCTCGCGCAGACAGGCATCGCTTTGCGCTGGGAGACAGAAAGGAGACCCGAAAAGCTGCGCTATGGTGCTCTCGCCGACGGATACCGGGAAAAGATCGAGGCGAGCTACGACTGGATCGAAAGCGCGCTGGACGACGAGGCACCGCTCCATGTCGGCCACATCGCCTTGGCCACCACGCTGTCCTGGATGGCGTTCCGCCACCTGCCGCCTTTTCGCTCGCGGGCACGGCTGACGCACTGGTTCGAGGCTTTCGAAAAACGCGTATCGATGCAGGCGACACCGCTTTCAGGTGATACGCATGACTGACTGGCGCCTCGCGAGGTCAGGGGCGGCGGCCGTTCTGCGCGTCGAAGACGTCCGGAAAGCCGATATCCTTGCGCAGCGAGGCCGGCAGCGAAAGCAGGATGCGCTCGCTGCGGTGACGAGCGCGCGCTGCCGCATACCGGGTTGCGACGCGACCGATGGATGAAAGAACCGACATGATAATTCTCCCTGGGTTGGCGCCGGCATCATCGTGTCGGCATCCCAAGGACGCGATGGGCTGAGGCTATCCGACAGACCGTCGAGATTTTTTGTCGCGGCGTCTGATGGTCTGTCCGAATGCTGCCGTGCGGACCTACGCAACCCTGAGCGTAGGGATCGCTGAAACATCAACTTCACGCTCTGCGTGCCAAGCATCGAAAGCCGCTTGCATTCGAAGCCAGATCGCGGCGCCGTCGCCGAACAGCTTCCCGAGGCGAGCGGCCACAGCCGGCGAAACCGGCTTCTTTTCGCGGATGATGTCATAGAGCTGCTGCCGGGAGATCCCGAGCAGATTTGCAATTTCCACCTTGGTCTTTCCAGTTGCCGGGATAATGTCCTCAAGCAGCGCTCCCGGGTGGGAGGGACAACGCTCAATAGGACGCGTCGGCTCGTGCACGGTCATAAGTCGAACTTCTCCAGTCTGGCCGCCTCAGTGATATTGCTCGAAATCGACGCGGGCAGCGTCCTTGCCGTCGAACTCGAATGTGATGCACCACGGACCGTTGACGTGGACCGTGTAGCGGATTGGATCGAAGCCTTTCAGCGGGTGGAAATCGAAGCCGGGAAGGTTCATTTCCTCCGGCTTCTCCGAAGCTTCCAGGCGGTCAAGCCGGACAAGAATGCGCTTGTAAATCTTGGCGTCGATCTTGCCGGTGTTTCCAGTTTGAAAGAGGTCCGACAGCGCCTTGTTCTTGAAGGACTTGATACATCGATATATGTAAACAGATTGCTTACAAAAAACAAGGTCTGTAAGCAAATAATTTACATGCCAGTCGACCTCCGTTGGCTTCATCCTGCCGTTTCGGCCACTGAGCGGAAGAACTCCTCGGGGTCCTCGACTTCGGTCAGCTTTCGTTTGTCGATCAGCCAGAAGCGGTTGCCGATGGCGCGGATGAAGGAGCGGTCGTGCGAGGCGAGCACGCAGCTTGCCTGATGCGCCAGGAGTTCCGCTTCCAGCGCTTCCTGGCCGTCGATGTCGAGGTGGTTGGTCGGCTCGTCCAGCAGATAGAAGTTGGGATTGGCGAGCCTCAGCGCCAGCATCATCAGCCGTGCCTTCTGGCCGCCGGACAGCACGCCGATCTTTTTCTCCTGCATCTCGATGACCACGCCGGCGCCGGCCAGCAACGACCGTGCGCGCTGCTCGCCGACATCGTAGCGGCGTGAGACCAGCGCCAGCGGCGTGTCGTCGCCGCTGATGCCGGATAGCGCCTGATCGCTGTAGCCGAGCACCGTCGACGGCGTCACCTTCACATTCCGCACCGTGTCCGGTTCGACAATGGCATTGCGGATCAGGGTGACGAAGCGCGACTTGCCGACGCCGTTGCGGCCTAGCAGCACGATGCGGTCGACCTGGCAGATGTGGCGCTTGCCGGTCCGAAACAGCAGCGTGCCATCGGGTGTTTCGACAGCCGCGTCGTCGAGCGTGATCAGCACTTTGGCGTGGGTGCCGCGATTGGCCAGTTTTATGGCACCCGCCGACTTCTCGCGATGCGCCGGGTTCGCCGCTTCCTCCAGTTTTTCGGCCCGCTGGCTGAGTTGCCTGGTCTTGACCGTCAGCAGGTCGCTGCCTGAATTGATGCCGATATTGTTGAGCTTGGCCGCCTGCCGGCGCAATTGCTGCGCCACCTTCATGTCGCGCTGGAACTTGCGCTCGGTCGAGGCGTCGACCTCGTCGAGCGCCCGCCTTGCGCGGGAATAGGGCAAGGCAAACACGGGCGACCGTTCCGGGCGCAGGAACAGCGTCCGGTTGGTGGCGGCGTCGAGAAAGGCGCGGTCGTGGCTGGCAATGACGACCGGCACCTCACGCGGCAATGCGTTGAGCCAGGTTTCCAACTGGCCGATGCGAGCAAGGTCGAGATGGTTGGTCGGCTCGTCGAGCAGCAGCACGTCCGGATCTGTCACCCAGACGCGGGCGATCAGCGCCAGTCTCTGCCAACCGCCGCTCAGCGCCTGCATTGGCCGCTCGCGCATCGGCTCCGGCACATCGAGTGAATCGAGAACCACGTCGACGCGCCACAGCTCGCTTTCAGCCTGCTCGGGCGGCAAGGCGTCGGCCACCACCTGATGGAAGCTGCGGGGGAGAAGGGCCGGGGCAATGGATTGCTCGACATGACCGACGCGTAGGCCGCGCGTGCGGGTGATGTCGCCGGAGGTCGGCTCCATCTCGCCGGTCAGGCATTTCAGCAAGGTCGACTTGCCGCGGCCATTGGCGGCGACAATGCCGAGCCGGTCTCCGGAGCTGATGGTGAGGTCGAGATTGGCAAACAGCGGCGCACTCATGGTGACGCCGAGGGATTTGAGGCTGATCAGGGCCATTTTGATTTCTCTGGTCTTGCCGGAGGAAAGTCCGGCTCAATGCACTTTGACGGTGCGCAGGCTGGCCATCAGGCTCGGCGTTGCAACACCACGAAGGGCAGACCAAAAAATCGAAGCGGGAAAAACCCGTCCCTGGTCAGCCCTGCAAGCAAGCTCGCAGGGCAGAAATCGGGCCACGCTGACGATGGTGACGATGAAACGTAAACACGTGAGCCCTCCTTTCAAGACAAGACGTTGAGTGTGCGCAGCGATTACACCAAGGGCGGGGCGGATGGCAAGTAGATGCTCTGCGGGCAGGCCTTAATCTCGCGGGCGGATTACCCAGTCACCCTTAGTTCGCTGGATTTCCTGCGGTGTCAGGAAGTGAAACTCCATCAGGATCGGTTCTTCCGGTCCCTTGAAGAAATGAAGCTCGGCGTGGGGGAGCACGAGCCGGCGGACAGTTTCAGATACGCTTTCCACCTTATATTCCTCGGCTTGCAGTCCTAGACCTGCGAGGAGCGTCCTGGCGGCCGAAATCGTCATTGCCGGGCCAAAGCCATCGAGATCGATTTGGCTGTTGCCGCTCCATTTCAAAGGCAAAGGCTTGGGGACATCAGGCATGTGCCAAAGTTTGATGCTGATGCGATGGACGCGTGCTCGATTGCGCCTGGTCAAAATGTCGATTTCCAGATCGCCATAACCTAGAAGAAAGCCGCACGGCTGATCCTGATACACATATAGCCATTTAGGAAAGCCAAGATGTTTCTGGACCCGACCGAGATCAGCTCCGGCCCGCAAAGGCGTGTCCTTGCTGCCTAAGATTAGGGGGAGGATATGGAGTTTGCCTCGCTGTCGCATCGATCAAACCTTGGTTGGCTGGATATTCCGTCGCGGGAGCATATTCCGCCTGCCCTGACCATTGTGCTACCAAGCTGATTGGGCCCAGCGGATTAATTGAGCTTCACAGGTCAATGGGCCGGATCAGACAGGTCTCAAGTAACCGCCGCTTAGTCCATATTCTTTGTTGAGATCGAGTAGGAAATGCCCGAACACCGCGCTTGTGCCGAGATCGATGACGATCACGAGAAGGGCGTTGAACCTGCCGGTGCCAATCAAAACTTGATCGAACCGATTTTGGGCATCTCGGTAAACATAATGGACGTCGTTCAAATAGGGCACGCCGACTTCGTCCAGATTTAACGCGTCGACATAGGGCCATATGTCTACGACAGCATTCGCCGTCGCGGTGATATTCGTCATCAGCTCGGCAAAGCAAGCCTTGAACTCTTCTTCATCAAGTCTGCGAACGACGACCATCACCTATTCTAAGCGGCGGCATCTGAAATCCGCAACCAATCGCAGACTCGAAGCTGCAGCTCCTACTTCCCCGGCCGTCCCGTCTTGCCCGGCCGGCGTTTTTCACGGCGGGCGTCGCCTAGGTCTTCGTAAGAACCGATGCCGGCGCGCTGACGAACAACCGGTTTGGCGGAATCGTCGCGTTCCTTCGCGCGCCCCTCTGCCCTGCCGGGCATCTCCCCCACTTGGGGGGAGATTGGCTGGGGCTTGGCAGGCACTTTTCCCTCGACCGGCTTTTCCGTGCGCCGCACGGTCATCTCATCGAGCGAGTTCTTCTTGAACAGTGGCTTGGTGACGTCGCCGGGAATGCCGAAGTCGGAGCCGTGCGCCTCTTCGGCCGATTGTTTCTTGAACAGCGAGCGTGACACCGCGCCGGCCGGCGTCGGCATGTCGGTGCCCGGGCCCATATCGTCAATCGAGGGTTTCGAAAACAGCGGCTTCTTCACCGGTACGGCGCCGTCGGCGCCCATCTCGTCGAGATCAGGCTTGCGGAAGAGGTTGGGCCGGGCAGCCTTGGCCGCCTCTTCTGCGGCACGCGCCGCGTCGAGCTTGCGGAAACGCTCCTGTTCCTCTGCTGTCCGATGTTTGGCCACGCCCTTATTGTGCTTGCCCTTTTCGCGGCCTGAGGCAGGACTTTCCATATCGGCGTATTTGGCCAGTGGGTCTTCGGAGATGGACAATTCCATCTCTCGCAGACGCTTGATCTCGTCGCGGATGCGGGCCGCCTTTTCGAAGTCGAGATTGGCTGCGGCATCGCGCATCTGCTTTTCCATCGCGTCGAGATGGGCCTTGAGGTTGTTGCCCATCATGGCGCCGGCACTGTCGGTGAACTGCGAGATGTCGGCGCGGACATGGTCTTTCTCGTAGACCGAATCCAGGATGTCGGAGATGCGCGACTTGACCGATTCCGGCGTGATGCCGTTGGCCGCGTTCCACTCCATCTGCTTCTCGCGGCGGCGATTGGTCTCGGCCATCGCCCGCTCCATCGAGCCGGTCACCTGGTCGGCATAGAGGATGACCTTGCCGTCGACGTTTCTGGCGGCGCGGCCGATGGTCTGGATCAGCGAGGTTTCCGAGCGCAGGAAACCTTCCTTGTCGGCGTCGAGAATGGCGACGAAGCCGCATTCGGGAATGTCGAGGCCTTCGCGCAGCAGGTTGATGCCGACCAGCACGTCGAAGGCGCCGAGGCGCAGATCGCGCAGGATCTCGATGCGCTCCAGCGTGTCGATGTCCGAGTGCATGTAGCGGACGCGGATGCCTTGCTCATGCAGATATTCGGTCAAATCCTCGGCCATGCGCTTGGTCAGCACCGTCACCAGCGTGCGGTAGCCGGCCTTGGTGGTGTCGCGGATTTCGCCAACGACATCGTCGACCTGGGTCTTGGCCGGGCGGACCTCGACCGGCGGATCGATCAGGCCGGTCGGGCGGATGACCTGCTCAGCGAAGACGCCGCCGGCCTGCTCCATTTCCCAGCCGCCGGGGGTCGCCGAGACGGCGACCGAAAGCGGACGCATGGCATCCCATTCCTCGAAGCGCAGCGGCCGGTTGTCCATGCAGGACGGCAGACGGAAGCCGTATTCGGCCAGTGTCGCCTTGCGGCGAAAGTCGCCGCGATACATGCCGCCGATCTGCGGCACGGTGACATGGCTTTCATCGATGAAGACCAGCGCGTTGTCGGGAATGTACTCGAACAGTGTCGGCGGCGGATCACCCGGCTGGCGGCCGGTGAGATAGCGCGAATAGTTCTCGATGCCGGCGCAGGAGCCGGTGGCTTCCAGCATCTCGAGGTCGAAGCGGCAGCGCTGTTCCAGCCGCTGCGCCTCAAGCAGGCGGCCGGCCCGCTCGAGTTCGACCAGCCGGTGCTTGAGCTCTTCCTTGATCGACTTGATCGCCTGGTTCAGCGTCGGGCGCGGCGTCACATAGTGCGAATTGGCGTAGATCTTGACGCTTTTCAGCTCGCCGGTCTTCTGGCCGGTGAGCGGGTCGAACTCGGTGATCTGCTCGATCTCGTCGCCGAACATCGAGATGCGCCAGGCGCGGTCTTCCAGGTGGGCCGGGAAGATCTCGATCGTGTCGCCGCGCACGCGGAACGAGCCGCGAACGAAATTGATGTCCTGGCGCTTGTACTGCTGGGCGACGAGATCGGCGAGCAACGCGCGCTGGTCGAGCCGGTCGCCGATCTGCATCTGGAAGGTCATCGCCGTATAGGTTTCGACCGAGCCGATACCGTAGATGCAGGACACCGAGGCGACGATGATGACGTCGTCGCGCTCGAGCAGCGAACGCGTCGCCGAATGGCGCATGCGGTCGATCTGCTCGTTGATCGAGGATTCCTTCTCGATGAAGGTGTCGGTGCGCGGGACGTAGGCTTCCGGCTGGTAATAGTCGTAGTAGGAGACGAAATACTCGACGGCGTTTTCCGGGAAGAATTTCTTGAACTCGGAATAGAGCTGCGCCGCCAGCGTCTTGTTCGGCGCCAGGATCAAGGCAGGGCGCTGCGTCTCCTCGATCACCTTGGCCATGGTGAAGGTTTTTCCGGAGCCGGTGACGCCGAGCAGGACCTGGGTGCGGTCGTTGTTGTCGACGCCTTCGACCAGATCCTTGATCGCGGTCGGCTGATCGCCGGCCGGCTCGAAGTCCGACACCATCTTGATGGCAATGCCGCCTTCGGATTTTTCCGGGCGGGCGGGGCGATGCGGCGTCCACAGCACACCGTCCTTGTGCAGCGGATTGCCGGATTCGATCAGCGCCGACAGTGCCGCCACCGTTGCGGTGACGCTGCCCGAAGCCATCGTCTCGGCGTCTTCCAGCGAGATGTCGAGACCCGCGACCGGGTTGAGGCCCGCTGCCGTGCGCTCCCTCGCCGTCGCCGCCCCACCCATCGAGGTGCCGCGCGAACTGCGTCCCGGCGAGCTTGAACGCTCGGGTATCTTCTTCGACGGCTTCGGCGACTTGCCGCCGTCGCCCTTGCCGGCAAGACGCCCTTCCTTCTCGGCCTCCTGCTCGATCTGCTCGGCCCAATCCGCGATCGAACCGGTCAGCGGCGTGCCAGAGAGCTCCGGCTGCGGCATCTCGGCGAAGCCGCCTCTGTGCAGCGGTTCCGAAGCGTCCAGGAAATCGGTCAGCGGGCTGCGCCGCTTCGGCGCGGCGCGGTCGTCATTCGCCGTCGGCGGCGTTTTCTGATCGGGAGATTTGGCCATGTCCCGAATATGGGATTTCCTGGCCAAAATGGAAAGAGCGCGGTGGGGAGAGGCGTGCCGGACAGCGCTGCTCCTGACAGCAGGCTGTCAGGAGCAGGCGGGAAGGTGCGCCCGAAAGCCTCTTGTCGCTACACGCCCCTGGCGGCTGATGCGACCTGCGTAGCCGACCCGTTCAGGCGCGGCACCACGACGAGGCGTTTGATTTTGCCCTTCTTGTAGGCAGCGAGGAAGCGCGCATAATCCTTGAAGGCGACGCAGCCGCTCGACTGGGCGTAGCGGCCCCGAAGCAGATACGTATGGGCCAGAAACCCGTCGCGATTGTATTTGTTGCGGCCATCGACCGGCGTCAGGCGCAAGGCCTCCACACCATGAAAGCGCGACTCGCGCAGCGACAGATTATAGGTGTTGGGCGGTGTCGGCCCGCGGTTCTTCTGGTTGGCATAGCGCGGCTGGTCCGTCATGGCGCCGATGCCAGAATGCGCCTCGAGCTTCGAGCCGTCAGGCATGTAGACGGTGCCGGCGCTGATATCGTAGACGGCGACGCCATTTCCGGCTCCGCTTCTGGATCCCGGCGAGTTGAACAGGTTCCTGAACGCCTTGCCAAGGCCGCCCGAAGGCGTGTCGGGCTTGGCATAGGCCAAAACGTCACCGCCGTCGGCCGGCCGGCCTTGCCGCGTCGGTTTTGCCGGCTGAGCCTGCTGGACCGTCTCGCGTGCCGGCTTCGGCTGCTGGACGGGCTTGGGCTGCTGAACAGATTTGGGCTGCTGGACGGACTTAGGCTCTTGCTGGACGATTTTGGGCTGCGGCGCGTCAAATTGCGGGCGGCGGGTCGGCAACGGCACGTCGTCGGTCAGCGCGTCCGGCAGCGAGGCGGCATCGCCGGGTTGGTCCTGCTGGGTTTCGACGGGTGACACCGCGACATCGGCTAACGATTCCTCGATCGGCAGCGGTGAGGCAAACGCCTCGGCGTCGACCGGCAGCGACTGCACGAGGGCAAGCGCCAACTGCGAATTGTCTGGTGTATCGGACTGGGCAAAGCCCATCGGCTGCGGTGCGGCCTGCACGACCACCGAGCCGGTATCCAGCCGGGCGAAACGTTCGGCTGCCGGAACTGGCATGTTGTCGGACAGGCTGGCCGTCAGCTGGACGGACGGCACCAGCGACGCCTCGGCAATTTGCGGTGCGACGGTGGAGATCACCGGGCGCGTGTTGGCAGTGGCGGCAGGCTTTCCGGCGTCGGCAAAGGCAGCGGCCAGCTTCATCGGCGAAAGCGACGCTTCTATGCGTTCGAAGCGCTCCTGCGCCTTCGACTTTGCACGGGCAGGCATCGGCTTTGCCTGCGCTACAAGGCGTTCGGATTTTTCCGCCTGCGAGCTTACCCTGGCCAGCTTGAAACAGCTGGCGCCGCACTGCACCGAATGATCATGCAGGGCCTGAGTGCCGCCATTGGCATTGGCCAGCACGAAGGGGGCTTTCAAGAAGTGCTGTTTCAGCGGATCGGTAAGTGCGAGCGATCCCGGCATGGACAGCGTCTGGGGCAGGCCAACCGAAGTCGCCGACAGCGAGGCGCCGACGGAACTGAGGCCGGCCATGGTGCCGATCAACCAAAGGCCGATGGCGGTGCTGACGCAAGGCAGCGCGACCCAGCGGGCCACCCGGCCAGCGTTGAAGGAAGAGGAACGCGGAGCATCGACGAACTCGCCGCCCTCATGCTGTCCCCGGTTTTTTTTGTGTGTACTCAACAACGCCATGCAACCAATCTCGCTTCAACCGTTTTCCCCGTACGTGGCCTTGAGAGCCGCGACGACCATTCTGTGAGTGATCCCAGGTGGTCCCCGACGCGTTTGCCGCGTCTGTAGTTGGTTGCCGATTGCTTCAAAATATGGACAAAGTTGGTTAATCAATTCCTCTCAAAACCAACGACGAGATGTGGATTTGGGCCAAATTTGGCTTCGTCCACGGCCAGGAAAGTGGTGTTGTCGCCCTTCCGACCTGGTTTTGCTGCCTGTTTTTGGCGGCCGAGTCAAGCAAAACAGCCGCTGCTAATTTTTGCGAAGCGCCTTGGCGCGGCATCTGCAGTGAGGTGACTGCCAACAGACATCGCCTGGGAAAGGCGCCTGCTTCCAGTAAAAATGTTGCCGGTCTTGCCAAGATTTCCCCTGCGGAAGGGCCTGAAGCAGCCCGTCCTCAGTTGAACCAGAGCGCAAACGTCAAAAACCCGCCGCCGCCGAACTGGCGCTGGATCTGGTCGAAATCGTCGCTGGTCACGAGTTCGCCGCTTTCGAGGTAGGGCGCGATGGCCGGGCCGGTGATCGACAGCACCAGATCGAAGTTTTTCGGGTCATCGAAGAAGCGCTTCATGTTGATGCCTAGGCCTGTGCCGGCGGTGACGCGGAAATGCGGCAGCAGCTTGCGGCCTTCCAGGAGATCCTCGGCCATGGTCAGGGCGGCGAGCCAGGCCTGAACCTGCTCCTCGCCGACTTCGAGGCCGGTGAGCGGGTTCTCGCCCTTCTGCTGCGGGCCAGGCAGCCATTCGCGGTCATTGTCGGTCTCGGCGCGGATCGCCTTCCAGTCCTCGCGCGACAGCCGGATCATTTCCAGCAAATGGCGGCGCGCTGCTTGCCGGCGCTCCGGCTCGACCACCGGCCAGTTGATGAGATGCACCATCGAGATGAAATCGGCGATGCGCCATTCCGAGGAGAAGATGCTCGAGCCCATGTCGCCGGCCGGCGGCACCAGAATATCCTGCAACGGCAATTTGGCGCGCGGGAACAGCATGTGGAACGAGCCGTCGAAGGTGCTCCTGAAATCATGCGCCAGCCAGAAATCGGCCTGGCCCATCAGGAACTCGGCATAGCCCTGCAGCCAGTACCCGTCGGCGCGGTCGAAACGGAAGGTGAGCGTGGGAACGGCGTCGTCCGATGTAATGCCGCCGCGTGACAACCCGGCAATGATCGCCGCCATGCTCTCGTCCGGCGCAATGGTGCCGTCCTCGTTGAGGTCGATGCCCGCGCGGGTGAGATCGATGACCATGCCGATATCGGCATCGGGCGGCACCGACGCAAACGTGGCCGCGGATTTTTCCAGCCGGTCGCGGAAGCCGACCAGGATGGCGCGGAACTGCTCGTAAGTCAGCGGCTCGGGATTGGGATTATCGGGCACCGGCAACCGCATCAGCGGCAGCATGAAGGATTGCGGGCTTTCGAAACCATGACGGTGCAGGCCGGTGGCCAGGATCTCCAGTGCGGTGAAGAACTCGCCCGCCCCGGCCGCATAGGCGGATGCCGGGTCTTTTGGCGCGGCGGCCTCCAGCACCGACAGGGCAGTGTCGCGCGCGGCCACGCTCTTCGCCTCGAACAGTCGGGTAGCCGCTTCGGGCATTGCCGCCGACGCGGAAGACAGCGGCAGGAGCAAAATGAAAGCGGATGTCAGCAGGCCTGCCGTTCGTGTCATCTTTTCCCCCCAATATTTGTCGCGCCGGGCAAATATACACCATTTGCAACGCTGCGCTTCAACCCGCCGCGAGGACGGTTTACACAGGGCAAACAATTGGGCATCGCGTGTCGAACTATCCGCTTTCCTACAAGCTGTCCTGGCTGCCGCGTTTTCTCAAGCCATCGCTGGCCGGCGACGCGCAAGACTTTTCGCCCATTGCGGAAACGCTGATCGATTCAGCGCCAAGGCAGACGGTGCGGCTGGCGTTCGTCGGCGACATCTCGGCGGTGGCCAATCGCGGTGCGCCGGACTGCGATCCGGCGATCAAGGCGCTGCTCGGCGCGGTCGATCTGGTGATCGGCAATTGCGAAAGCCCTGTGGTGGATAGACCAAGCGCGGCGCTGGGCACAAGGCTCGGCACGCATCATGCGATGAGCGAGTTGTTTCTGGCCGAGGCGTTGGCGGCGGTTGGTATTGCGCGAGAAAAGCTCGTGCTGTCGCTGGCCAACAACCATGTGCTGGATCAGGGCATCGCCGGTTTCGACGAGACAATCGCGGCGCTGCTGCGGCTCGGCATCCGCACGATCGGCCTTGCCGCCGACGGTCCGGTTGTGCCGGTCCAGGTTGGATCGGTTGATATCGGCTTCGCAGCCTTCACGCTGTGGCGCAACGCCGATGAGAACCTGTTCTCCGGGCGGGTGTCGATGGACAGCGATCCGGCTGGCTGGCCGCGCGATGGTTTCGACCTACTCTGCGCCGTGCCGCATTGGGACTGGGAGTTCCGGCATTTTCCCCGCGACGAGACGCGAGCGCTGGCCAGGCGGCTTGCCGGGCAAGGCGTCGGGCTGATCTCCGGCCATCATGCCCATGTCGTTCAACCGGTGGAAATGATCGACGGGACGATCGTCGCCTATGGGCTCGGCGATTTCCTCGGCACCGCCTTTGCCCGCCAGCCATGGCCGGGTCGCATCGGCTCTATCCTCACTGTCGATGTCAGTGCCGATGCCGGCACGCGCGGCACGATCGCGTCTTACCGGATGCATCCCTTCATGCGCCTGCGCGCCGGCGAACATGAGCGGCTGGTGGTGGTGGAGGCATTGGAGGGCCGAGTGCGTGACAAGGTCGCGGAGCGACTGAAAGCGATCTTCCCTTCTCCACCACCCGATCAAGGCGTACCCGCTTAAACGTCTGGCGGCCCCTGCAAAACCAACTATCATGCTCCCGCAGAGGCAGGCTTGCGGGGGTAGCGGTGGAAACAGCGGATTTCATGCCGAGCGAAACGGTCATCGCCGGCATCCGGAAAGACATCGAGGCCTATGAAGCGGCGAGAGCCTCGGCGGTCCGGCAGGTGCGCTGGCGGGTGCCGGTGTTCGTCGGCCTCGCGCTGATGGCCGTGGTGCTTGTTGCCTGGCTGTTCAACAAGATTGCCGACCCCAACGAGCAATGGGTCTCGACGCCGCATGTGTTCCTGTATGTCATCGGCTTCGCGGCTTCGATCCTGCTCTATTTCCAAGCCAGGAAACCGGCGATGCGGCTGCAGCAATCGTTCCGCGAGACGCTGCTGCCGATCATCTTCGGCTTCATCGCCGACATGCGCTACCAGCATGGCGTGACGCCGAATTCATTCGACCGGTTGCCGCGCACGGCGGTTGGTCCGTTCAACCGGCAGGCGTTCGACGACATCGTCGCGGGCCGCTACGAAGGGTTTCCGTTTGAACTCTACGAGGCGCATCTGCGGGAAGGGTCGGGCAAGGGCTCGTCGACCGCCTTCCAGGGCGTCATCGTCGCCTTCGAGACCATCGCGCCGTTCCCCGGCATATTGGTGGCGACGCGCCGGACCAATGCCGTCATCAGTTTCTTTCGCGGCATGTTCGCCAGCAAGCTGCAGGAGTTGTCCAGTGGCGACGTGGCGCTTGATGCCGCCTACGAGTTCCGCACCGACAATCTCGGAGCGGCACAGCCGCTGGTGAGCGGCCGGCTGGCGCAGGCGCTGAAATGGCTTGGCGAAACCTGGCCGGACGATCCGGCCCGTGTCGCGCTCAATGGCAGCGATGGGTTCCTGCTGCTGCCGCAGACGAAGAACTTCTTCGAACTGCCGGATATTTCGGTGCCGCTCGATTACAGCACGCATGTCGCGCCGATGATATCAGACATGGGCGCGATGCTGGCGACGGCGGCACTTGTGCGCAAGATCGGCGCGAAGGACGAGGCGGGCTGAGCCGTCAGCCGTCGAAGCCGTATTTGTCACGCCTATAGTCCGCCTCTGACCATGAAACAAAATTTGTGTCGATGGTCGGTGAGCAGGCTGTTTCGTGATGCTGCTCGAGGTTGATTGCAGCGACCGCGTGGCGATCCAAAGCCGCCGTCACAATCGGCTAAGCGACTCTTTTCGCGGATAGAAGTGGGCATTGGAGGAGTCGACGCGGTCTGAAATGATGTCGGCAACAAGCAATATGTCGGAATTAAGCCTATGATATTGTTGAGAAAATTCACCCAACGTGATTTGCGGAGGGAGCGCTTTCCGTTCCAGTTTCAAGCCGTCCGGTGCTGTCGTATCTCAAGGCGGCGGTCCGGAAAAGTGAAACAGCACGGAGTGCTTACCAATGAAGAAGACCCTCGCAACCACCGCCGCTCTGCTCGCCTTCCTCGGCACCGCCTATGCCGCGACCGTTCAGGGCACCATCCAGGCCGTCGACCCGACGACCAAGTCGATCACCCTCGACGACGGCAAGATCTACCAGCTGTCGCCGGAGGCGACGATCGGGAAACTGAAGGTCGGCGCCAAGGTGGCTGTGACTGTCGATGACAAGACCGGCATCGTGACGTCGATCAAGAAGGCCTCGTAAGGCGAGAACATCGTGCGTCGGCAGACCTGCTGACCGGATTTTACAAGCCCTGTTCCACTCATGGCCGGTCCCTCCGGGGATCGGCCATTTTCATCCGTCGGCTCTCGATGCCGGGCGACCTGGATAAGGTCTTCCGGCTGGACCCCAGGGCCGGCCGGCGGAATGCTGTCCGGCGGCATCGCTATGGTTTTTGCCAAAAAGCCGCGCTATCCCTTGGCCAACGGGGGATATCATGGCCGACGAACAAAAAGGGTTTCGCCTGTCGCGGCGATTGCTGCTGGGTGCGGCTGTCGTCGGCGGCGCGGTGCTGTGGGGCGGCAACACGGTGGCGCGGCTGGCGCGCGCGCCTTCGGGGCCGAAGAACGCAGGACGGATAGCCGATATAGACGGCTTCGCGCTGCCTCTGAAGCCGCTGGACAATGCGCCGGCCTTCGACGCGTCGCTGCCCTGGTCGGCAAAAGGCGGCGACATCAACGATGCCAGCGGCCTGTCGATGACGCCGGTCTACGGCGTCGTCGAGATCAGCGAGGACGAGCACATCGCCAATGCGCTGGCCTTCGCGCGTGCCAATGGCCTGAAAGTCTCACTGGCCGCCATCCGCCATTCGATGGGCGGGCATGCCTTCGACGACAATGCGCTGGTGCTCGACCTCAGAAAGTTCAACAAAGTCACCGTCGATGCGGCGGCCAAGACCATGACCTTGCAGCCGGGCGCGTGCTGGCACGACATCCAGAACCTTCTGCATCCGCGCTTAGCGGTGAAGGCGATGCAGTCGACCGACATCTTCTCGGTCGGCGGCTCACTGTCGGTCAATGCGCACGGAATGGACCACCAGGCAGGCTCGGTGGCGGGCTCGATCCGCTCGATGCGAGTGATGCTGGCTGACGGCTCGGTGACCACCTGCTCGCCGACCGAGAACACCGATCTGTTCCGGCACGTCGTGGGCGGCTACGGCCTGTTCGGCGTGGTGCTGGAGGCGACGCTCGATGTCGTCGACAACGCCGTCTACCGGACCTCGCGCGAAATCATCAGATCGGACGATTTTCCGAAATTCTTCGCCGAGGTGCTGGAGCCGAACAAGGAGATCGGCCTGTTCTACGGCCATCTGTCGACGGCGCCCGGCAATTTCCTGGAGGACATGATCGTCTACCGTTATGACAAGGTGGCGGAGCAGCCGCCGGCGGATCAGCCTGAGATCGGCGAGCCGGGTTCAGTCGGGTTGAAGCGGGTGATCATCAACCTGGCGAAATGGGGCAGCCTGTTCCAGGAGTTGAAGTGGTTCACCGAAAAGACCCTGGAGCCGAAATTCGAAAGCTGCACGGTGGCGCGCACCTCAGCCATGGCCGAGGGCGAGGCTTGTCTCGTCACCCGCAACAACCCGATGCACGATTCGGTCCCCTATCTCTTCAACGATCGGATGGAAGAAACCGACATCCTGCATGAATATTTTATTCCACGTGCCGCCTATGTCGAATTCATCGCGGAAGCGCGCGAGATCCTGCGCAACCAGACGCTGCCGGTGCTCAATGCTTCGGTGCGCATCGTCCACAAGGAGGATGTTGCGCTGACCTACGCGCCGGAGCCGGCCTATTCGCTGGTGCTCTACATCAACCAGCCGACCGATGCCGACGGCAATGCCAGGATGCGGGCGCTGACGCGGGCGCTGATCGACGTGACGATCAAGCATGGCGGGCGCTTCTTCCTGCCTTACCAGCTGCATTACACGGCCAGGGAATTGCTGGCCTCCTATCCCGAACTGCCGGCCTTCCTGGCGGCGAAGCGGCAGTATGATCCCACGGAACTGTTTTCCTCGACCTTCTACCGTGCCATCAAGGCGCTGAGCGGGGTGGCGTAGACGTTAGGAGACTTCATGCGCAAGGTATCAGCCGCGGCACTCATCCTCATCGCGCTGTGCGCTGGCCCTGCCGGAGCCGAGGATATCAAGGCCTTCAAGCTGACCATCGATGGCGTGACGGTCGATATCGATCCCGGCGAGAGCGCAGACCTGACCCTGCCTGGCGGCAAGCGGAGCAAGGTGACGCTCGAACGCAACGCCTTCGCCACCTTTTCCGGCAGCGTTTTCTCCTTCGTTCACCCCAGCAACATTTCGGTGACCAAGACCGACCTCGGCGATGATATCACACAGTATCTGATGGCGTCGGCTCTCGGCACGATCGTCGTCGTGCAGGAATATGGCGCGATGAATCCGGTGTCGCTTAACCAGCTGATGCTGCAGGAGATGACCAAGGAATCGGTGCAGGCCGGCGCCACGCTGACGCAGGAGCCGACCACGCGCAAACTCGCCGACGGCAAGGAATTGACCGGCATCCACGCCGAGGTGAAGACACGCACCGACACCGCCGATTTCGAGATCGTCGGCTTCGGCGTTGCCGATCGGGGGCTGTTGTTCATCACCCGCGTTGCCGGCGAGGATGCAGCGACCGAAAAGCCGCTGATCGACAAGTTCTGGCAAAGCCTGAAAGTCAAATTGCAGCGGGACTAGGGTCGTGTCCCGGTTTGGATTTTCGGTTGGGATCCACTTTTGCGTAACGGCGGCTCAAGTTATTCTAACGATCCGGATGTGGAGATCCTGCAGCATGGCGAAGCTCATTTTCAGAATGAACCAGTCCCTCGACGGTTACGTCGACCACCAGAAGATGCCGTCAGGCCCGACAATCTTTCGTCACTGGATGGAGCAAGTGCGCAATTTGAGTGGCAGTGTGTACGGTCGCGGCATGTACGAGGTCATGCGCTATTGGGACGAAGACAGTCCTGAGTGGAACGCGGAGGCGCACGAATTCGCGGCGGCGTGGCGGAGCCAACCGAAATGGGTTGTGTCGCGCTCGCTGAAGTCGGTCGGCCCCAATGCCACGCTTGTCGCGGATGACGTCGAGGCGGTGATACGTGGGCTGAAGGCAGAGCTCGTCGGGGAGATTTCAGTTTCCGGACCGGACCTGGCACGAAGCCTGACCGACCTTGGTCTTATCGATGCGTACCAACTCTATTTCCACCCGTTCGTGCTTGGTCAGGGTAAGCCATTCTTCGCCGGCCCCCGGCCACCGCTTCGCTTCGTGGCCAGCGATCTGATAGGCGACGACGTGATCAGGTTGACCTATGTGCCTGCCTGATCACGCGGTCGTCAAACGCCGGCGGGCCTAAAGCCCCTTCGGCATCAATCCGGCCAGCCAGTTTACAGAGCGTTTCGCGGCGGCGGCGGTTGCCGAAGCGGCGCGGCCGAGATCGGTCTTGACCACGGCGTAGCCGTTCTTGGTGCGATAGAGCACACCGGTTCCGCCATCGACCACCTGTTCATAGGCGACGGGCCGGGCGGCATCGGCTTCCATGGCCGTCGTCGGCGAACCGACCGAGACGCTCGGCCGGTGGCTCAATTCAGGCGGCAATGGGCTATCGGTCCTGACAACCCGGCTGGCGGGCTTCAGTTCTGGGCGCGATGCGGTCGCGGCCAGTTGCGAGGAGGACGACGAACCCTTCGTGCGGCAGATGCCGGAGACGAGCGGATAATTGAAATTGCGCTCGTGCAGCATCTGGCTTTTCATCGCCGCTTCGCACTCGGCGACGGTCGACCATTTGGCCGGCGTCTCGCCGATATATTCGCAAAGCTTGGCGTCGCAGTCGCAGCCGACAATGGTCATGGCGACAAGGGCGGTCTTGATCACGGTCTTGTCCCTTCGAGATGCCCCCCGGGCAGCCCTTCCATTTCTTCCCATTCCTTCGCGCGCGAACAAGGCGGGATTTGGCCGCGATTGTGGAATGGGCATGGCGGAGCGCAGGAAATGCGTAATCCTGGCCGGGCGTGGCCGAAAGGCCTCAGTAGTCGTAGACGTGTTCAAGCCGGGCGCCGGCTTTGATCAGCGCCGGCAGCACGAGATGCAGCTTGCGCACGGCGACGACCATGCCGGTGCGGCGCGTGGATTGATCGGCCGGCAGCGGATAGCTGAACAGGATGCGCATGCCTTCGGGGATGGCGATCGTATCGGTGGAGAGCACCGTGACCATGATCTCGTCATTGCCGCCGATCTCGACGAAGGAGACGCCCTTGTCGATCAGGCGTGGGATCATTTCGGTGAAGACCTGATAGCGCCTGGTGACGAAGATGGTGCCATCGGCGCCCATGTCGCGTTCGAGCAAGGTGTCGGGCTCGTTGCGCGTGGCCTCGCCGACCGGTCCCTTGGCCCAGACATGGATGTCGAGCAAGGCAGGGTCCATCGTAGCGGCGAGGGCCTTTTTGATCAGGTCGGCATAGCCCTGCTTGATGGTATCGGCGAGGCCGAACGCCAGCTTGCGTTCGCTGGTGCGGATCGAGCTGTCGCCCGGCGCCGGCTGCACGGCAAACAGGCCGGTGCGCTTGTCGGCGTAGGGGAACTGATACCAGGGCACCTGGTTGAGGAAAGCGGCATAGTCCGCCGCCACCTTGGCTTGATAGACGTCGGCGGCAGTGCGCTTGGCCGTCGTCGCCTCGGTGATGCGGCCGACCGTGTTCTCATAGGCCCACTGCAATATATGCTCGATCGAGTGGCTGGTGCCGATGATGACCAACATCTGGTGGTTGGCGTAGTTGAACTTGTAAGGAGAACTGGCGCGGATGACCATGGCGTAGTCCTGCCAGAAGCGGCCGACATAGGACCAGTAGGGGAAGCCGCTCGGCTGGTCCTTGTCGACGAAGCCGGCATATTCGCGCGCGGCGTAGACGATCGCCCATTCCGGATAGGTGAGGAAGGTCGATTCCTCCGGCCGCTGGTAGCCGAGGATCTCGGCGCGGACCTTGTCGGCCAGCGCCTTGGGCGGTGCGCCATCGGCAATTCCGGGCAGCGGCGTCTTGTCGAGCGACGACGTCGTCAGAAAGCCGTAGCTCAGCCCGGCGATCGGGATGAGGATGACAAGGACGATCAGCCACAGGATCGTCTTGATGATGCGCTTCAGCCAGCGGAACAGGAACATGGCCAGTCAGGCCGTGGCGAAGTGTTCGTGTATGCGCCTGGCCAGCCGGAAGCCGACATAGACGGCGAAGCCACCAATGACGAGGTGCGGCAGGTTGGCGAAGAAGCGGGCCGGGAATTCGATATCGTTGAGCGAGCGGAAGCCGTTGATGAAGATACCGGCATCGAGGCAGCCGGAACCGGTGATCAGCCCGAGCACGCCGTCGAACAGGTAGACCGAACCGAACAGCTTGAAATAGAACACCGCCTGGCGGTGCGAGATGAAGGCGGCGGCCAGAGCCCAGACGCCGGAGAAGGCGTGCAGCAGGTCGTCATACCATTGCAGCGAGAACAGGCCGAACAGATTGCCGTCGGCGTCGTTGAACGCCGGTATGTAGCCGATGGCGACGACGCCGAAGAACAGGAAGGCATAGGCGACGGCAAGCTTCTGGATGAGCGTCATGAAGTGTCCCCCTCGAAGAGTCCGCCTGAAAACAGACTCTGACGCTGGGATACTAACTGATTTTGGCGCGCGGTGAAGCGGCGCCCGCGAGATCGCCGGCGAAGGATATCGAGGGGCAAAAAGGCAGTCGGCGCCGGGATTTCTCCCAGCGCCTCCCTGTCAGATCAGGACACGGTCGCGGCAGCAACTTCCGTAAAGTCGTCGCGCCTTGCCGGCCTTGATTTTGACGGTCCTGCCAGTCCGCCGCCCGAGAGCAGCGTCCGTTCGGGACCACGCCGGTTTCCACCCTTGCGGGCTTTGCCCTGCGCACCATCGAAGGTTTTTGCCGTCCTTCATGGCACCATCGGTCCGCCGTAGGCGTTGGCACGCTTTCCGCGGCCCCGTAGGTCTCGGCTCCGTCCCTCGAAACAGGCAAGCCTGCTCTCGCTTCGGGCCGTACGGGCCTCAGGAAATCCGCCTTTCACTTCGCCTTTCGGCTTGATGATCGGTAGCCGCCTGAGATGGGTTTAACGTACGCCGGGTAAGGGTCCTGGGGAATGGCCGGAGGCCTGTGGATAACGGGATTATCGGGGATCAAGCTGGGATAACGAAATTTTCCTGTCCGCCACGATGGGCCTCATCGGCGGACATTCGGCCTTGCCCTGCCGCCCGGTGCGGTCTTCAATGCCGGCAAAGGATCGGACCTGCATGTCCGGCGCCGGGGAGGGCGGGTATTTGAAAGTTGGAGTGGTTCTCAACCCGATTGCCGGTGGGGGCCGGCTGAAACGGCATTGGCCTGATGTCGCCGTGTCGCTGAGAAAGTATTTCGGCGAATTCGAACTGCGCGAGACGCAAGCGGAAGGTGACGCCGAAAGGCTGGCAATCGATCTCGCGATGATCGGCTTCGACCTGGTGATCGCGGCCGGCGGCGACGGCACCGCCAGCGAAGTGGCCGACGGGCTGCTGCAAGCGTCCAGGGAAAGCGGCCGGACCACCGAGCTTGGGCTCTTGCCATGCGGCACCGGCATCGATTTCGCGCGTGGGCTAGGTCTGCCGAAAAAGGTCGATGCCGTGCTGAAGCGGATCGCCGAAGCCAAGCCCCGCAAGGTCGATGCCGGACGCATCTGCTACGTCGACGATCACGGCGCGCTGGCCAGCCGGCATTTCATCAACATCGCCAGCCTGGGGCTTTCCGGCGCCACCGACCGCGCCGTCAATGCCGACAAGCGCAAGGGCAGGATGTCGGCCAGGGCGCTGTTCCTGTGGCGCACCGTGGTCGAGTTCATCCGCTACCGCTTCCAGGAGGTCAGCATCACGGTCGACGACGGCGTCCCCATCGAAGCGCGCATGGCGCTGGTGGCGGTGGCAAATGGAAAGTTCTTCGGCGGCGGCATGATGGTCGCGCCGGATGCGGAACTGACCGACGGGCAGTTCGACATCGTCATCCTGCGCGCGGCCGGCAAGCTGAAGCTGATCTGGGACATCCGGCTGCTCTATGGCGGCCGGCATCGCAATCATCCTGCGATCACCATCCTGCGCGGCAGGAAAGTGGTGGTCGAACCGCTCGGCGATGCGTCAGAGAATGGCGCGCTGGTCGACATAGACGGTGAGTCGCCGGGGCGCATACCCGCGACCTTCGAGATCCTGCCCGGTGCATTGACGCTCAGATACTGAATCAAGCCGTTGACAGATTGATTCAGATGGATCCGCCGATCCAGCCAACGCCCTGAAATCGTTTGATATCCAGCCGGCGTCAGAGTTCGAGCTTGGCCGGGAAACCAGGTGCGCGCAGGTCGGTGCCGACGGCATCTTCCAACAGTTTGACGATCTGGGTCGACCAGGCGCCGCCGCCATATTCCTGTTTGCCCATCTGGAAAATCTCGCTCACAAGCGGCGCCAGTTGGAGCGGCAGTCCGAATTCCCTGCCCATTGCCAGCGCGAAGCCGAGGTCCTTCAGCGCCAGGTCCATGGTGAAGCCGATGTCGTAGGAGCCGTTGAGGATGAGCTGGCTTTCGGTCTCGTGGACGAAGCTGTTGCCGGAGGAGGCGACGATGGCATGATAGGACTGGGCGAGGTCGAGCCCGCCCTGTTTGGCCAGCATCAATGCCTCGCCGGCGGCGACGAGATGGATGAAGGCGAGCATGTTGGTGATCACCTTGATCACCGCCGCCGAGCCGACCGGACCCATCAGGAACGACTTCGCGCACATCGCCTCGATGGCCGGTCGATGACGCTCGTAGAGCGCAGGATCGCCGCCGACCAGCGCCGTGATCTTTCCGGCCGCCGCCAGATGCACGCCACCGGTGACCGGGCATTCCAGCGTCTCGACGCCCCTGGCCGAGGCGAGGGCGGCGAGGCGGGTAATTTCGTCGCGGCCGTTGGTCGACATCTCGATCCAGGTGCCGCCTGCGGGCAGGCCCTCCAGCAGACCATCGGCGCCCGCCAGCACGGCTTCGCTCACCTTCGGAGAGGGCAGGCAGGAGATTGCGTTGCCGGCCCGTGCGGCGGCCTCGGCGGGGCTGCTTGCCGCTGTGGCCCCGGGCGCCCCCCCGCGCGCGGCCGGGGGGGCCAGGCCGGGCTGGCGCCGGAAAAGATCGAGGCGTTCATCGAAGCCGAGCGGTAGGCCTTCCGCCGGGCATATATCGAG